>CAYPMF010000025.1:0-11454 GCA_964411805.1 uncultured Actinomycetes bacterium
CCCATTCACAGGCGAGACAATTCAAATTAAGGCGAGCAAGAAGGTTCGTTTCCTTCCTGCAAAGTCTCTTAAGGAAGTTATCTCAGGCGCTCGCAAGCTTGAAGCTGCACCAAAGCCAGTTTCAAAGGCTGCTCCAGCAAAGGCTGCCAAGAAGGCAAAGCCAGCTAAGAAGTCTTTGAAGAAGGCAGTTAAGAAGGCAGTTAAGAAGGCAAAGCCAGCTAAGAAGGCTAAGAAGAGAAAGTAAATTTCTTTTCAAATAAGGGGGCCGGTTAGCCCCCTTATTTATTTTATTAATTGATTAGAATTAATTTATGTCAGAGTTATCTGCAAGTGCTCTAAAAGCACCAACTGGCTATCCACTTGGCACTAATTGGCCATTTAAAGTTTTCGCAATGCCGGTAATTGCGCTCTTAAATATTTGGATAAAACGCGATTGGCGCGGGATTGAAAATATTCCAAAAACTGGACCAGTATTAATAGTTTCAAATCATATTAGTTATATGGATGCGTTAGTCCTTGCTCATTTTCTTTATACAAACGGAAGGGCGCCAAGATTTCTTGGAAAAGAGTCGCTCTTTCGGGCTCCAATAATTGGAAAGGTATTTACAAGCGCTGGACAGATCCCGGTTCATCGCGGAAGCGATGGTGCCTCTGATGCCTTGGTTTCTGGAGTAAAACTCTTAGAACTTGGCCATTGCTTAGCAATCTATCCAGAAGGAACTCTTACTCGTGATGATAATTATTGGCCGATGGTCGCAAAGACTGGGGCAGCGCGGATTGCTGCATCAACTGGAGTAAAAGTAATTCCGGTGGCGCATTTTGGTGATCAAAATTTAATTCCAAGATATTCAAAGCGAATCGCTTTATATAAGCGCCATAAAGTGACGGTGATTGCAGGTGAAGCGATAGATATGACCAGGTGGCTTGGAAAGGTCGAAGATCAGGATGCAATGAGAGAGGCGACCGCTCATATCATGCGTGAAATAACAAAACTTTTGGAGGGAATTAGGGGAGAATCTGCTCCTGCAACTATTTTTGACCCTCATACATCTGGATTGCCAAGATTTGGAAATCCAAAGAAAGCGAAGTGATGAAGAAAGTTTCAGTACTAGGAGCGGGCGCTTGGGGCACCACCCTTGCACAAGTTCTAGTTGACGCTGGCCAAGAAGTTTTAATCTGGGGTCGTAATGCAGATGTAGTTGCTGAAATTAATAATTCACATACCAACAAGAAATTTCTTCCCGGGGTAAATCTCCCAGCCCAAATTAAAGCAACTACTAATATTTCAGAGGCCTTTAATTTTGGTTCGACTTTAGTTCTTGCGATTCCCGCACAATCACTTCGTGAAAATTTAGAGGGATGGAAGGCTATCTTTCCTAAAGATCGTCCAATCATTTCAACGCTTAAAGGTATTGAGGCAACAACACACAAGCGAATGACTGAAGTTGTGTGCGAGGTATTGGAGATAGGCCAAGCAAATCTAGGGTTAATTACTGGCCCCAACCTGGCTGGCGAACTATCACTTCGCCAACCTGCTGGCGCAGTTGCTGCAGCGCCAAATGAGATTATCCAACAAGAAATTATTGATCTATTTACAACCCCGTATTTCCGTGTTTATCCATCTGAAGATTTAGTTGGATGCGAAATCGCAGGCGCAGCTAAGAGCGTTATTGCTTTAGCCGTCGGTATGGCAATCGGTTTGGATCTTGGTGAAAATACTCAATCAATGATTATTACTCGTGGCCTTTCAGAAGTTGCTCGCTTTGCAAATGCTTATGGCTCGAACCCACTTACATTCTTAGGTTTAGCTGGCATGGGAGACTTAGTTGCATCATGTGGTTCTGGACTATCTCGTAACCGTACATTTGGAGAATCACTTGGGCGAACTGGCTCAATGGATAAAGCGCGAATTGAAGTTGCAAAGACTGTTGAAGGAGTTGCATCCGCTAGCGCTATCCAAGAGTTGGCGCACCGCGTTGGAGTTGAAGTTCCAATTATTGAAAGCGTCTCTGATGTTGTTCTTGGTCGCTCAAATCCAACTGAAGCAATGAAGAAAATTATGACCGTGAGCATGGCGGCTGAGATTTGATAAAAGTTGGCATCGTCTGCGGTGGTGCTTCAAGTGAACATGAAATTTCCTGTATCTCTGCAGGTGGCGTACTTGGCGCGATAGATAGAAGTAAATATCAACCACTATTAATTGGAATTACCAAAAGTGGAAAATGGGTCTTGCCACCAGAGAATTACAATTTAAAGATTGATAACGGCGTACTACCGGAGATCACTGAAAACCTTCCAAAAACAGATATCAATAATTTAGGCGTCGACGTTCTCTTTCCAGTTTTACATGGCTCATACGGTGAAGATGGTGGATTTCAAAGAGATGCCGAAGCTGCCGGAATTAAATATGTCGGCTCCGGGATAGATGCATCTGCAAATGGCATGGATAAATCAATTTCAAAAATTATTTTTAAATCTAATGGGTTAGAGGTTGCCCCTGGAATTGTGGCAACTAAAGAAGTTTGGGCTAAAAGTCCAGAAAAAATCTTGGAAGCAAGTAAACCATTTGGATTTCCACTCTTTGTTAAACCGGCAAAGTCCGGATCAAGCCGGGGAACAAGCAAGGTTAAGAATGCGAGTGAGTTAAGTAGGGCTATTGATTTTGCATTTGAATATGACGAGAAAGCAATGATTGAGGCAGCTATAGTTGGTCGCGAGATTGAATGCGCAGTTCTTCAAAAGGATGGCGAAGTTTTAGCCTCCCCTCTTGGTGAGATAAAAATCCTTGGTAGCCATGAGTTCTATGACTTTGAAGCAAAATATTTAGATGGCTCAACTCAATTAGTTATTCCAGCCGATTTGCCAGAATCAGACTCAAATAAAATTCAAGAGTTAGCCAAGACGGCATTTAAAGCTTTAGATTGCAATGGACTTGCTCGGGTTGATTTCTTCTATAGCGATGGCAAAGTAATAATCAATGAAATTAATACTATGCCCGGCTTTACATCAACATCAATGTTTCCAAGGATGTGGGCGCAAGGCGGAATAACTTACAAAGATTTAATATCTATTCTGATAGAAAGCGCTTTAGCTAAAATTTAATTGGACAAAAAATTTAGTGAGAAGTTACTGGACAAGTGAGCGTGCGGGTAATACCCGGAATAGCTTGCACCTTTGCCAAGATTGAACGTCCCAACTCTTCCATAGTTGGCGATTCTGCTCGCATAATTACATCGTATGGACCAGTAACGCCTTCAGCCAAAGTTACGCCAGCAATTTGTGAGATGGTCTTAGCAACGCTTGAAGCCTTACCGATCTCTGTTTGTATGAGGATGTAAACCTGTACTGACATTTTTAACTCCTGCAAGATAGTTTTTCGACGTACTGAATATTACAGGGATAGATTACTCCCCAGCGAGTTTGGTTGGGAGAGGGGATTATGGCTAGCGAGAGCGAGATTATTTCTGCGCTTGCAGCCATCTTTGATAAATCCAATTCACATTTAATTGTTGGCATTGGAGATGATGGTGCGGTTGCGGCCGCTTCAAATAAGAAGTTAGTTATGGCCACAGATATGGCGGTTGAAGGCGTTCACTTTGATCGAAAGTGGTCAACTTTAAAAGAAATTGGAGCGAAAATAACCGCGGCCAATCTTGCAGATATCTACGCAATGGGTGGCGAACCTAAGTACCTACTTGTGAGCGCTGGTCTTCCAGAAGGAATAACTATTGAAGAGGTCCGTGAATTAGCGAGCGGAATTAAAGCCGAAGCAGATTTAGTAAGAGCGGCAGTTGTAGGCGGAGATATTTCAAAAGCTAAAGAATTAGTTATTTCAATTGCTGCGATAGGTGAGGTTGAAAAGCCTGTTACTCGATCAGGGGCAAAGGTTGGCGACAAAGTTTTTATCTCAAATCTTCCCGGTTTTAGCGCTGCTGGATTAGCTCAATTAAGAATTGGCGTTCGAGAGTCCAAGTATTTATCGCTCCACAAGAAGCCAGTCGTTCCTTATGCGGCAGCTGAAAAATTTGCAGGAATTAACGCAATGGCTGATATCAGTGATGGTTTACTCTCTGAGTGCAGCCATATTGCAAATGCTTCTAAGGTAGCAATCACACTTGAAGGCGAGTTAATTTCAGCCGTCCCTGGATTTAGCGAGTTAGAAGAATTAGCAAAAGAAATGTCGATAGATATCTGGAGTTGGGTATTAGTTGGCGGAGAAGATCATGTCTTTCTTGGTTGCAATGAGGCTGTGCCGGCTGGCGCCTTTGAAATTGGCATAGTCACTTCGGGAAGTGGCGTAAAAACAAATGGCACCAGTGAGATCAAAGACCTCGGCTGGCGCCATTTTTAAAAACTAATTAACGAACTACTTTTCCTGCCTTCAAGCAAGATGAGCAGACATTTTGACGCTTAGGTGTTGCGCCAATAAATGTGCGGACGCGTTGGATATTTGGATTCCAGCGACGACGAGTTCTGCGATTTGAGTGAGAAACGTTGTTGCCGAAGCTTGGTCCTTTGCCGCAGATATCGCAGTTAGAGGCCACGAGAAGCTCCTTTAAAATTTTTCGACTACGTACTTCGTAATCTCGCTAAGTGAATAGCAGGCGAGAAGGTTACCTCGTAGGCGTGGGTTACGCCTAATTACCGCATATCTTGGGGAAGATATAGGCATGGCAGCGTTAACTGACTCGGTCGCCAAAGTTGTCGGCGGCAAGACGGCAGAGGTGCTCCAAAAAACCTTTGGCATGAAGACCTTAGAAGATCTTCTTCGCTATTACCCAAGGCGCTATGTCGTGCGAGGCGAACTTTCAAATATATCTGAATTAGTGGAAGGCGAAGAGACAACAGTTTTAGCAGCCATTGATTCTGTTAACCACAGAAATATTCGCGGCAAGCACTTGTTAGAAGTAATCATCACTGATGGAACTTCCAAAATGTCCTGCACATTCTTTAATCAACCTTGGCGCGAAAAATCGCTAAAGCCTGGGGTGCAGGGACTCTTTGCGGGCAAGGTAGGTTACTTCAAGGGCCGAGCACAATTAACTCATCCGGAATATCACTTAATTATTGATGGCGAAGATCCAGATGATGAGGCAGCAGCCTTTGCCGGGAAATTTATTCCGGTCTATCCATCTTCAACAAAGATGCAGACTTGGAAGCTGACTAAATGTATTGAATTAGCTGTTCAGTCCTTGGATGATGTTGAAGATTTTGTGCCCGTCGAATTTCTCGAAAAATTAAAACTACCGACTTTGCGCGACGCGCTAGTAAATATGCATGCGCCAGAAAGCTTGCAGGATGCCGAACGAGCAAAGAAGCGCCTTACCTTCGATGAAGCGCTATTGCTTCAACTTCTCCTTGCGCAACGACGAGCTGAAATGGCGGCGCTCGCAGCGACTCCAAGAAAGATTTCAACAGATGGTTTGGTCTCAAAATTTGAAGCGAAATTGCCATTTAAATACACCGATGGCCAAAGAGAAGTTAATGCAGAGATTGAAAGCGATATGCAAAAACCACATCCTATGCATCGTTTATTGCAAGGTGAAGTTGGTTCAGGTAAAACTGTAGTTGCGCTGCGCGCTGCGCTTTCTGTAATTGAATCAGGTGGGCAGGCAGCTATCTTGGCACCCACTGAAGTTTTAGCATCACAACATGCAAAGACAATTGAAAAATTACTTGGTGATTTAGCGCTTGGCGGGACAATTCTCGGAAGCGAGGATGGAACTCAAATCTCATTACTCACAGGATCACTCTCAAAAGAGAGCAAGAAGAGTGAATTGGCAAGGATCGCTAGTGGTGAGGCAGGAATAGTTATTGGTACGCATGCACTAATTCAAGAGGGCGTGGAATTTAAAGATCTAGCTCTCGTAATAGTTGATGAGCAACATAGATTTGGCGTTGAGCAGCGAGATGCCCTTCGCATGAAGGCCAAGTTACCGCCACATTTACTAGTTATGACTGCAACACCAATTCCGAGAACAGTTGCAATGACAATATTTGGCGACTTAGATGTTTCAACTTTGCGCCAACTTCCATCTGGAAGAAGCCCAATTTCAACGCACGTTGTTCCAGTTTTAGAGAAGCCAAAATTCTTGGAGCGCGCCTGGGAGAGAATTACCGAAGAGGTTGGCAAGGGCCATCAAGCCTATGTAGTTGCGCCACGAATTTCAGACAATAGCGAGACCAAGATAAAGATTTCAGATAGCGATAGAGCAATCGCAAAGTTAATGGGCGATTCTTTAGAGGATGTAGATGGCGAAGAGGGATTAGCAAGCGTTGAGGAGTTAGCGCCAAAGCTTGCAACCGGACCGCTTAAAGGATTGAAAGTTGCACCGCTTCATGGTCGCCAAAGTTCGGAGTTAAAAGAAGAGACGATGAGCGCATTTTCAAAAGGTGAGATCGATGTTTTAATTTCAACAACCGTTATCGAAGTTGGCGTTGATGTGCCAAATGCTTCAACAATGGTGATTATGGATGCCGATCGATTTGGAGTTTCACAACTCCATCAATTGCGCGGTCGCGTTGGCCGTGGCAGCGTTCCTGGGTTATGTCTTCTAGTAACTCGAAGCGAAGGAGATTCTCCTGCGATGGATAGGTTAAACGCTGTTGCAGGCACGCTAGATGGTTTTGAACTTTCCAGAATTGATCTTGATCAAAGGCGAGAAGGCGATGTCCTTGGTAGCGCTCAATCCGGAACTCGCTCACACCTTAGATTGTTAAAGGTATTGCGCGATGAGGATTTAATTGAAAAGGCGCGCGAAGTTGCCATTAAATTAGTATCTGAAGATAGGGAACTTAAAGGACATAAATATCTAGCAAGCGAGGTTGAGAAGCTTCGTCGCCAAGATGAAACAGCCTTCCTTGATAAGGGTTGATTAAAAAGGAATAGAAGAGATGCGAATTATTGGAGGAAGTGCAAAGGGAAAGAATTTATTCTCACCTTCAGATAAGACGCGCCCAACTTCGGATCGCGCACGTGAAGGCCTCTTCTCCTCGCTTGAATCTGAATTTGGGAGTATGGCTGAGTTAAATTTCCTAGATCTTTATTCTGGATCTGGTGCAGTTGGAGTTGAAGCTTTATCTCGAGGTGCAGCACACGTTATTTCAGTCGAGCAACATCAAAGCACCGCTGATTTAGCTAAGAAAAATTTTGCATTAGTGACCGATGCCCAAGGAAGTTATGAAGTTGTTTCACAAGATGCAGAGAAATTTGTTACAAGTGCCGCAAGAATTTCATTTGACATTATTTTTCTAGACCCACCGTATGAAGTCTCAAATAAAGTAATTGAAAATTTGCTTTCAGAATTGGTGGAAAATAACTATCTAAAACCAAATGGCGTAATTGCAGTTGAACGAGAATCTCGTTCAAAGGAATTTAATTGGCCAGCTCCATTAGTTGGGGCGAAGGTTCGTGCTTATGGGCAGGGAAGTATCTACTATGGTGGTTATTCTGCTAGCGTTAATCCGTGAATAAAGTTGTCTGTCCTGGATCTTTTGATCCAATAACTTTTGGACATCTCGACATTATCGAGCGAGCCTCTAATCGATTTGATGAAGTTGTGATCGCTGTCTTGGTTAATAAAACTAAATCAACGCTCTTCACTGTAGAAGAGCGAATTGAAATGATTAAAGAGGTCACTTCTAAATACAAAAATGTAAAAGTAGATTCTTGGTCTGGTCTTCTGGTGGACTACTGTTCTGAAAACGGGATTTCTATGATCGTTAAGGGCCTGCGAGCTGTGACTGACTTTGATTACGAACTTCAAATGTCTCAAATAAATCTGCAATTAAAGGGGATTGAGACAATTTTTATGTCAACATCACCCGTGCACTCATTCCTTTCCTCATCCTTAGTGAAGGAAGTTGCAAGTTATGGTGGGGATGTTTCAAACTATGTCCCAGCCGAGATTTTAAATCGCTTAAATAAGAGATTAGCGAGGTAACCATGGAAGCCCTTGAGAAATTATCTGCCGCAATAACGATGGTTGAAGAGGCAAAGAACGTGCCGCTATCAGCATCATGCATTATTCATAAAGGTGAACTGTTGGCAATCCTTGATCAGGCCCGCGTAGCTTTCCCATCTGATATAGAACGAGCAATGAAGATTCTTCGCGAACAAGAGCGTTTGATTGAAGAGGCAAGAGGAAGTGCAGATGCGCTGATTGCCCAAGCGCGTGAAGAGGTTTCTTCAATGGTTGCTCAAACTGAAATCGTTGCGGCTGCTCGTAAAGAAGCTAAGAAGATTATTGATGAAGTTAATGATGAGTCAGAAGCACAACAAGATGAGATTGATGCTTACGTTGACTCACGCCTGGCAACTCTTGAAGTTATCTTAAATAAGACGCTAGACACGATCACCAAGGGTCGTGAGCGTTTAGCTGGCGTTGATGCAAAGTCAGCTCTTACAGAATTGAGTGATAAGAAGTAAGAAATGGCTCGCAGCCCCTTCCTCTTTAATTGCCATGATCTTCCGCGCCGTGCGGGAGAGATGCGAGAGTACTCATTTTCTATTGATGACCATGGCGGCTTGGGTTTTGATGTGCTTTCAATTCCTAAAGATGAGCCAATCGATATTGATTTAAAAATTGAGTCCGTATCTGAAGGTGTTTTAGCGAGCGCCCATATCGAATCAATCGCTGTCGGCGAATGCGGTAGGTGCTTAGAGCCGCTTGAATTTGAGATTGCTGAAGACTTTCAGGAGCTATATGAATACGAGAAAGATCGTCGCGACTCTGGCAAAAAGAAGAAGAATGATTCAGATGAAGAAGATGAATTAGAAGTTCGCCAAATGGATGGCGATCAAATTGATCTTGATGGCCCAATTCGTGATGCAATAATTTTAAATCTTCCGCTTAATCCACTTTGCAGCGCACATTGCAAAGGCCTCTGTCCTGATTGTGGAGAGAAACTTGCGATGCTTCCTGCAGACCATGCGCACGAGAAAGTCGATGCGAGATGGGCGGCGCTGGGAGACCTCAAAGAGCGTCTTTCTGGCGATGGTGAGCGGGAAAAGTAGTCGATTTTTCTAAATCGCAACCTTCTCGTAGAATTCCGGCCTAGGTTGAAAAACTAGCAAAACTAGCAAAACTAGAAAAAAATTGAAGTTAAGTTTTAAAGGAGCGCACCATGCCAGTACCTAAGCGAAAAATGTCTCGCGCGCGTACACGCCATCGTCGTAGCATGTGGAAGACAACTCCTGCAGCTACAGCTAATTGCAGCCAATGCAATCAACCAAAATTGCAACACACTGCATGCCCAACTTGTGGCACATACAATCGTCGCCAAGTACTAGAGGTTTGATTTGTACTCAGCGCTAATTGAAGCGTTGGGAATTTCTGTAAAAACAGAGTTATTAGATCTTGCTCTAACGCATCGTTCATTTGCATATGAATCAGGTGGAATTCCCACCAACGAACGTCTGGAATTTTTAGGCGATAGCGTTTTAGGTTTAGTTGTTACACAAGAACTTTACGATCAACTTCCAGATATGGATGAATCAAGACTTTCACCGCTTCGTTCAGGAGTTGTAAATACAAAAGCTTTAGCTCAAATTGCTAGAGATTTAAAAATTGGCCAATTCCTAAGGATCGGAAAAGGTGAAGAGACTTCAGGTGGCCGCGAGAAGAATTCAATTCTGGCTGATGCGCTTGAAGCAACAATTGGTGCAATTTATATTGAACACGGCTTTGAAGCTACGGCAAAAATAATTTTAAAGTGGTTCCGTCCCGTTATTGCAAGCGCTATGGAACAAGGTATGGGAATTGACGGAAAGACGGCGCTACAAGAGTTAACCGCTTCGAGAAATTTGGGTCTGCCGGAATATGTAGTAACTGAAACTGGCCCAGACCACGATAAGAGTTTTACCGCCAATGCATTAGTTGGAGGAGAGGTAATCGCAACCGGTGAAGGCAAGAGCAAGCGTGATGCCGAACAGGCAGCCGCGAGAAGTGCTTACTTAAAGTTAAATGCCTGAACTTCCAGAAGTTGAAACTGTAAGGCTGGGCCTTGAAAAGCATGCTGTTGGATCAAAAATATCAGACGTTAAAGTCCTTCACAGGCGTGCAACTAAAGCTAAATCGATAGCTCCACTTACTGCAGTGACTGGATCCAAGATTAAAGCGGTAAATAGGCGAGGCAAATTTCTCTGGTTTGATTTAAATAGCGAGTTGGCTCTTGTAGCCCACTTAGGAATGAGCGGACAGTTTCAATTTAAGAAGAGTGGATCAGAGCCATTAAGTCATTCAAGAGTAATTTTAACTTTAGGTAAAAAAGACCTTCATTTCATTGATCAACGGACATTTGGTTGGCTCTCGGTAGAGGAGAAGGTTGATGGAATTCCTACTAGCGCCTCACATATTGCGAGAGATCCCTTTGATCCAAAATTTGATATCGACTCAACAATTGAAAAATTTCTCGCTAAAAAGACTGAAATTAAACGGGCTCTGCTTGATCAAGAGATTATGAGCGGTGTGGGAAATATCTATGCCGATGAGGCGCTATGGGCAGCATCGATAAATCCACTTCAAAGCTGTGAAAAGTTAAGTGAAACTGATATTAAAAAATTGATTAATTCCGCAAAGAAAATTATGGCTAACTCATTAAAGGCGGGCGGGACTTCATTTGATGAGTTATATGTGAATGTAAATGGTGAGAGTGGGTATTTCGAAAGATCCCTAGAAGTTTATGGCCAAGGCGGAGAACCCTGCCGACGCTGTGGAAAACTTATAAAACGGATAGCTTTTGCCAATCGTTCGTCACATTTCTGCCCTAAATGCCAACCAATTCCGCGTGGCAAGAGTTCTCAAATAAAGGGTCGTAAGCGCACTTTCCGATAGGTTGCGCTTGTGTATTTAAAGAGTCTGACCCTTAAGGGCTTTAAGTCCTTTGCATCTAGTACCACGCTCAATTTTGAGCCAGGTATTACCTGCGTTGTTGGTCCAAATGGCTCTGGAAAATCAAATGTTATTGATGCGCTCTCATGGGTAATGGGAGAGCAAGGCGCAAAATCTCTTCGCGGTGGAAAGATGGAGGATGTTATCTTCGCGGGAACATCTGGACGCGCACCGCTTGGTCGCGCAGAAGTTGCTGTGACAATTGATAACACCGATGGATCACTTCCTATCGATTTTACCGAAGTCACAATTTCAAGAATTCTTTTCCGTAATGGAGCAAGTGAATATCAAATAAATGGTGAAGCAAGTCGTCTCTTAGATATTCAAGAGCTACTGAGTGATTCAGGTATCGGGCGAGAAATGCACGTCATTGTTGGTCAAGGCCAACTAGATGGAATTCTGCTTGCAAACCCTGAAGAGCGACGCGCGTATATTGAAGAGGCGGCGGGCGTTCTAAAGCATCGCAAACGTAAAGAGAAGGCGCTGCGTAAATTAGATTCAATGCAAGGAAACTTTGCTCGTATCCAAGATTTAACAGTTGAACTTCGTCGCCAATTAAAAC
>CAYPMF010000026.1:0-11442 GCA_964411805.1 uncultured Actinomycetes bacterium
ATGGCAAATAGCAGAGTTCGAGACGAAGATCGCCGTACTCGGATACACCTCTCAGCCTATGATCGAATCAAATTTCTTGCGCTCTTTTTATTGGTTTACGCAGTTCTTGTCTGGGCTGCAATGGCAGATAATCCTTTACT
Source organism: uncultured Actinomycetes bacterium (assembly GCA_964411805.1). Classification (GTDB taxonomy): domain Bacteria; phylum Actinomycetota; class Actinomycetes; order Nanopelagicales; family Nanopelagicaceae; genus AAA044-D11. Next base: position 141 of record CAYPMF010000026.1, read on the forward strand.
CAATTTTGGTGACGGCGCATCTCAGATTTTTGAATCTAAGAGATGGCTTGTTGGCCTCTTTATAATTGAAATAGTTCGTCAACTTCACTTCGCGCTTTCAGAAATTCTTGCGCCATATCATGGCTTCTGGCAGCGTTATTTTAAATTTGTAGACCGAATTATCTACCGATTTAGCGATTGGAATCGTTATCGTTTAAGTAGAACTATCAAGGGGATTCTATTAGTTGCCCTTTTGGCTGTTGTACTTGGCGCTATTTATCACGAGACTCCAGTTCGCGCACTCTTCTTTGCGCCAAAGGCCCTTTGGAGCGCACTTCCAATGCTTGGTCAATTGTTATTTGCTGTCTTCTTTATTTTGATTCAATTCTTTGCGATGTTCTGGTTCTTAAGTCGCGGTGGAATTGATACCTATTTTCCAGACGATATAAGGACAAGATTTACAGATGTCTGGGGACAAGATCATGTATTAAATCGAATTAGAGAAAACCTTCTCTTCTTAGAGTCGCCGCAAAGCATCGAAGAACATGGTGGATACGTTCCTGGTGGAATTTTATTGTGGGGACCTCCTGGCACAGGAAAAACTTTGATGGCGGAATCTATGGCCGGAGAGACTGGAAAACCATTCGTCTTTGTTGATCCAGGTGCATTTAATAATATGTTTTTTGGCGTTGGAGTGCTCAAAGTTAAATCGCTCTTTAGAAAATTGCGCAAGCTCGCTCTTCGTTATGGCGGGGTGGTTGTTTTCTTCGATGAAGCCGATTCACTTGGTAATCGCGGTATTTCTACAACCGGACAAGCATTTAATAAAACGAAGGTTTCAGTATTTGAAGATCCATGCCACGGTGGAACTTTTCTGTCCGATGGCGCCAAAAATCTAATTAAAGATAACTTTGTTGCTGGTACTGCAGCAGGTGGCGGTGGAGCCGGTATGGGAACTCTTCAAGCACTTTTAACTGAGCTATCTGGATTAAAAAAACCTCGTGGATTCTTCAACCGAATTGTCCGTCGCGCGTTAGGTATGCGCCCAAAGAATCCACCGAAGTATCGAATTCTTGTAGTGATGGCGACGAATATGCCGCAAGCTTTAGATGAGGCGCTGCTTCGCCCAGGTCGAATTGATCGTATGTATCGAGTTGGATATCCAAGTAAGGCAGGTCGAGTACGTACATATGAAGGTTATCTTGCGAAAGTTTCACACAGTCTGACAGGTGAAGAGATAGATAAATTAGCAACAATAACGCCATATGCAACTGGCGCATCAATCAAAGATTTAATTAATGAGTCTCTAATTACTGCTATCCGTGAGGGAAGAACTTCCATAATTTGGAGTGATGTAATCAAGGCCAAGCAATTAAAAGAACTTGGTCCGGCAGAAGATGTTGAATATATTGATCGTGAACGTCATGCAGTTGCGGTTCATGAAGCTTGTCATGCTGTAATGGCCCATCTAGTTCGCCAACATATGACGATTGACCTTGCGACAATTGAAAAAGGTTCTGATTACCTAGGGATGGTCGCAAGCATTCCGCCAGATGACCAATTTACAAGGTGGCGCACAGAGTATGAATCAGACATTCTCGTAGCGCTTGCATCTCTGGCTGGCGAAAGAATGTTCTTCGATGGCGATAATTCTTCTGGTGTATCTGGAGATCTTGAAAGTGCCACAACAATTGCAAGTTTTATGGAAGGCCATTGGGGAATGGGATTGACAGTGTCGTCGCATGCTTCAAATCGCAGAAATGAAGTTGGAGCCCCTGGTTCTGGCAAAGGTAAAGATGAGAGCGGTAAAGAAATTCGGATTGCGCTTGCCGATCGTATTGAAAATAATCTGGCGTCACTTTTAAACCGCGCGGAGATTATTTTGCGTGATAATCGAGAGAAAGTTTTAACTCTTGCGCATGCACTCGAAGTTCATAAAACTCTGACTGGTGATGATGTGGTTGCAGTATTAACCTCCCAAGCCGGCCCACTTGTAGATGGCAGACCATATGAAAAGGCTGAAAACATTGAAGCGATTGAGAAGTATCACGCTGCTGCAGTGGTTGCGCATAAAGCACATAAGAAACCAGAATTATCCCTACCTATTCTTAAGTAGTCATCAGGTAGGCTACGAATATGGGTCCTGGTGGAATTGCAACTATCATCGCAGCAGCCTCGTTGGCTGTAATAGCGCTTGCTATCGCATATTTGATTATCCGAGTCGGTCGCTTGGTAGACCAAGCTAGCGCCTCGTTAGATGAATTAACGGCGGAAGTTGCACCCCTAATTGATGAAGTGAACACAACATTTACCCTTATAAATGGACCACTTGAAAGCATAAATAAGGTCACAAAGAATGTTGAAAATCTAACAACGAAAATTTCTGAAACTACTGAAGGCCTGCTCGATAATAAAATCGCAGCAAAAGCAGTAGGCGCAATAGTCTCCGCGGCCAAAATTAAGCGGGCTTCAACTCGTGGCCGTAAAAAGAAAGCAGCGGAAGAGTAAGAGTTGAATTCAGCTGAAATTAGATCACGCTGGCTAAATTTCTTTGAGAATGGAAATAGCCTCGGATTAAAACATACCGTTGTGCCATCGGCATCGTTAATTGCTGATGACCCAAATCTTTTACTTGTAAATGCTGGAATGGTTCCATTTAAACCATATTTCCTTGGCGAAGTAAAACCGCCTTATGTCCGGGCCACATCCGTTCAAAAATGTGTTCGCACACTTGATATTGAAGAAGTTGGCAAAACAACTCGTCACGCTTCATTCTTTCAAATGTGTGGAAATTTCTCTTTTGGTGATTACTTTAAGGAAGGTGCAATCGCACTTGCTTGGGAGCTATTAACTAAACCTGTTGGAGATGGTGGTTATGGATTCCCTGAAGAAAAACTATGGGTAACTGTTTATCAAGATGATGATGAAGCCGCCGATATCTGGCATAAGCAAGTTGGCGTTCCAAAAGAGAGAATTCAACGCCGTGGCATGGCAGATAACTTCTGGTCAATGGGCGTGCCAGGTCCGTGTGGACCTTGTTCTGAAATTTATTATGACCGCGGTCCTGAATATGGAAAAGAAGGTGGACCGGTTGCTGATGAGGATAGATATTTAGAAGTGTGGAACTTAGTTTTCATGCAAAATATCCGCGGTGAAGGTGCTGGAAAAGAGAACTTCCCAATACTTGGTGAGCTACCAGCAAAGAATATTGATACTGGCCTTGGGTTAGAGCGAATGGCCGCACTTCTTCAAGGTGTAGAGAATATTTATGAAATCGACACTACAAAGATGATTTTAGATAGAGCGACCGAACTAACTGGTGTTAAATACGGATCAAACGAAAAGAATGACGTTGCTCTCCGTGTTATTGCGGATCATGCTCGAACCTCAATGATGTTAATTGGTGATGGAGTTGTACCGGGCAATGAAGGTCGTGGTTATGTACTACGTCGAATGATGCGCCGAACAATTAGAAATATGCGCATTCTTGGAGCAAATGATCCAATCATTAAGGAATTAACGATTTCGGCTATCTCGGCAATGGGCCCGCAGTACCCAGAATTGGTTGAAAATCAGAAGAGAATTCTTGCTGTTTCAGAGAATGAAGAAGAGTCTTTTCTCCAAACACTTAAGAGTGGAACGCAAATATTTGATACCGCGATTGAAAGCGTAAAGAAAATTGGGTCAGATAAATTGACCGGCGATACCGCATTTAAATTGCACGACACCTATGGCTTTCCGTTTGATTTAACCCTTGAAATGGCAGCCGAAAAGGGACTTTCAGTAGATGAACCAGGCTTCCGAAAATTAATGAAGGAACAACGTGACCGCGCAAAAGCTGATGCGCGAGCAAAGAAGAGTGGGCACACCGATGTTTCCGAATATCGGAAAATAATTGATTCAACTGGCGCAACAAAATTTACAGGTTATAGTGAATTAAAATCTGAAGGATCCGTAAAAGCCATCATGCTGGATGGGAAGAGCGTAAAAGAAGCGCCATTAAATAGTGACGTTGAAATTATTTTAGATCGAACTCCGTTTTATGCAGAAGGCGGCGGCCAACTTCCAGATGGTGGAGTAATTACGCTAAGCAATGGCGCTGTTATTGAAATTGATGATGTCCAAGCACCTGTTCCGGGTCTATATGTACACCGAGGTCAGATCGTTAAGGGAGCTGTTGAAGTTGGCGAGACGGCGTTAGCGGAAATTGATCGTGAGAGAAGATTGGCAATTTCGAGAGCACATACTGCAACTCACATGGTTCATAAAGCTTTTCGAGAAGCGCTTGGCGAAACTGCTACACAGGCAGGATCAGAAAATTCGCCAGGAAGATTTAGATTTGATTTTCCAGCAACTGGGGCCGTTCCTTCATCAGTCTTAAATGAAGTTGAGGCTCGCGTAAATGATTTGTTAATTGATAATTTGTCAGTGACTGCAAAGGTAATGACTCAACCAGAAGCTAAAGCGATGGGCGCGATGGCGCTCTTCGGTGAAAAATACGGCGATCAAGTACGCGTGGTAAGCGTTGGAGATTGGGCCCATGAACTTTGTGGCGGTACACACGTAACTAATTCCGGTGAACTTGGTTTAGTTAAATTAATAAGTGAATCCTCAATTGGTGCTGGTGTTCGACGTGTAGAAGCACTTGTAGGAAATGATGCTTACAGTTTCTTGGCAAGAGAACACCTGCTTCTCAATTCAATAACCGATCTCATAAAAGGTGCTCGCGTTGAAGAATTGCCAGAGCGAATTTCAGAGTTGCTGGATAAAGTGAAGTTGGCCGAAAAACAACTGGCAGAGTTTAAAACTAACCAAGCGTTAACTGCTGCAAAGGATTTGATTTCTAAAAAAATTAAATTTGCAAATTTCGACGCCATCATTGCGGAGTTTGCTGAAGGAATATCTGGTGATGATTTAAGAACAATCGCTCTAGACCTTAGAAATCAAATCTCTGATGGAGTTGTCGTCCTGGCTTCAAAAGGTTCAGAACGAGCATCACTCGTGGCAGCCGTCGGTTCCTCACCTAGAGCTGTAGGAATCAAAGCAGGGGATTTAGTCAAAACCGCTTCAACGATTTTGGGTGGCGGCGGTGGCGGCAAGGAGGATTTCGCACAAGGCGGTGGGGTTGCACAAGATAAATTAGGCGATGCCCTTCAGGCTATTTCTAAACTCCTTAGCAGCGCGAAATAAGTTTAATGAATGATGGCAAACGCTTAGCCTTTGATTACGGCAGCGTAAGAATTGGCGTAGCACTCTCAGATTCATCTGGAATATTGGCTAGCCCGTTAGATTTGATTTTAAATGATGAGAATTTAACGCAAAGTCTTGCAACCGTAATAAAGGACAATTCTCCTAAATACATTGCCATTGGCCTTCCAAAACATTTATCCGGAAAAGTTGGAAGTAAATTTGAAGAAGTGATGGAATTTTTGAAATTAGTTAGGGCAAATTTTAGTGGACCGATTTATGGAATAGATGAACGATTCACCACAGTTTCTGCAGCTTCAAAATTACGAGAAACTGGAAGGAATTCCAAAGAGTCAAAGAATCTTGTTGATTCTGTCGCTGCAACTGCTATTTTAGAAAGCGCCCTTGAATTGGAAAAAGCGGGAGGATTAGATAAATGCGAACTCTAGAAAATCGAATCCTAGTCTCGGTAATGACGATATCTATTTTGGTTTTAGCATTTTTTCATCAAACCTACGATTACAACGATAAGAACCCAGGTAGGGAAGTTGAGATTGTAATTCCTGACGGCGCGACTGGAGTTGAAATATCTAAGTTACTTTTGGATTCTGGAGTTATCAAAAGTTCAAAATTCTATGTAGATTTTTATATAAGTAGCCCTCGTGCCAGAGCGGTTGCGCCTGGTGTGCATAAAATCCAATCGCATATATCGACGAGATTAGCCGTTGAACAATTACTTGATCAAAAGCGAATTAGCGCAGCAATAAATGTAAAGGAAGGTACGACTTTTTCTGATGTGGTCGCCGAACTAAAGGCAAGCAAGAACATCCTTAATGAGAATATAACAATTTCCCGCGATCAAATCCCGTTTGCCAATAAATACAATTCACTCGAAGGTCAGATATTCCCAGCAATCTATTCCTTTGAACCAGGCACCTCAATCAATGTCGCGATTTTGAAAATGTTAGAGAAATTCAAAGCTTCAATCAGTGATGTTAAATTGGCAAAATATGGCAAATATTCACCATATGAGGTTTTAACAATTGCTTCTTTGGCACAAGTTGAAGGCGATCAAGGAGATTTTTCAAAGGTAACTCGCGTTATTTACAATCGACTTCAGGCGAATATGCCGCTCCAATTAAATTCAACAGTTCAGTATGCAGCAAATTTACGTGGAAGAATTGCGCTTTCTACCGCTGCAACAAATATAAATAGTCCTTACAATACTTATAAGCATTTGGGTCTTCCTCCCACTCCAATTTCAAATCCAAGCGCTGCTGCAATTCGTTCTGCTATGAATCCATCAAATGGAGATTGGCTATATTTCATCACAGTTAAACCCGGTGATACGAGATTTACGAAGGACTATACTGAATTTCAAAAATGGAACACTATTTATAACAACAACTTAGCCAATGGACTATTTAAATGATTAAGTGCGCGGTGCTCGGCTCACCTATTTCACACTCACTTTCTCCGTTGCTACATAGAACGGCTTATGAAGAACTTCAAATTGAAGGTTCATATGAAGCGATAGAGGTGGATGAGAATTCATTCGATTCATTCTTTGAAAAGGCAAAAGCAGAGAACTGGACTGGTTTTTCGCTAACAATGCCTTTAAAAGAGCTCGCTTACCTTCGCGCAGATCAAGCTGATGATTTGGTTAAAAAGATTTCTTCAGCAAATACATTATTAAATATTTCAGGAAAGTGGGTTGCGATTTCAACCGATCTTCTCGCTTTCAAATCACTTTTGGAAATTGAAAAGAAATCTAAAGTTAAAGTGATTGGTGGAGGAGGAACTGCTAGGGCTGCGGTTGGCGCGCTAGATGGCAGCGTCGATGAAATTGAGGTTTACATTCGCAATTCTGGACGTAAGGAAAAATTACAGAAATGTGCTCAGAAATCTAAGATTGTTTTTAAAGATATGGGTGCGTTAACCGGCGCCGGAGATTTAATTATTTCAACGCTTCCAAAAGGCGAATTAGATCCATATGTGGAGAAGCTTTCGTCGGGGGATGGAACGTTCTTTGATGTTATTTATAACCCGTGGCCAACCAAAGTTGCTTCTGTCTGGCAAGGAAAGGTAATTTCTGGGTTAGATCTTCTCGTCGAACAGGCGATGTATCAAATTACTTTTATGACGGGGGAAGATTTTAATTACCATATGATGCGTGGTCGTTTACTTGCTGTAGCAAAATAATCCACACCCTCGTTTTAGAGTTTTAGAGCTACGCTATTTTTTTGCAATGCTCTTTCTTATAGCTATGGCGCTTAAAATTGTCATTACAGATATTAAAACCAAAAAAATACTTAATCACGATCTAACACTTATTCTAGTTGTGGCGATTATTCATCACCACAAATTTCAATATAAGTTTGCAGCGCTAACCTTTGCGGCAGCGCTTATATTTTCAAAGTATCTAGGAGCCGGAGATATCAAACTCCTTACGTTGATAGTTCTATTAAAACCAGATCTGCACAGAACTTTAAACTCCTTGAGTTATATCCTTATCGCAGCAGCCGTTTTGGGCCTTAGTTATCTCATCAAATATAGGAAAGTAAGGATGCGAATACCGTTAGCTCCGGCCCTTTGTATAGGGCTCTTGATTTAAATATGCACGAATTACTCGAAGAATCTGAGAGAATTAGCGCCTTGATTTAATAGATATTAGGGGGCGCCTTGATTCGTTGGCTTACAGCTGGAGAGTCTCATGGCCCTGCGCTTACTGCGATTTTGGAGGGCATGCCAGCGCATATAAAAATTTCCTCGGAAGATATTGATAGAGAGTTAGCAAGAAGGCGTTTAGGTTATGGACGAGGCGCACGTCAAAATTTTGAAGCAGATGTTGTAACAATTAAGGGTGGCATCAGACTCGGCGAAAGCCAAGGTGGTCCAATTGCAATTGAAGTTGGAAATAGTGAATGGCCAAAATGGGAAAAAGTAATGTCGGCTGATCCGCTCCCAATCGATGAGATAAAAGATTTGGCGCGAAATGCACCGCTATCTCGCCCCCGTCCTGGCCATGCTGATTTGGCAGGTATGCAGAAATATTCATTTAATGATGCAAGACCTATTCTTGAAAGAGCGAGTGCGCGTGAAACTGCAGCTCGCGTTGCTTTAGGTGCGGTTGCAAAGGCTTTCTTAAAACAGAGCATTGGAATCGAAATAGTTAGCCATGTAATTTCTATTGGCTCGGCAAGTAATCCTGAAGGCTACGTAACACCGAAGCCAGAAGATTCTCTTGCAATTGATGCAGATCCGGTTCGTACAAATGATAAAAAGTTAAGTGAATTGATTGTTAAAGAAATTGACGATGCCCATGCAGCAGGAGATACCTTAGGCGGAGTTGTTGAAGTTTTGGCTTTTGGAGTTCCGGTTGGTTTAGGTTCACATACGCATTGGGATCGCAGGCTTGATTCAAAATTAGCGGGCGCACTTATGGGAATTCAGGCGATTAAGGGTGTTGAACTCGGCGATGGATTTGAAAGTGCAAAGCGCAGAGGGTCTATTGCGCATGATGAAATCGATATGGTCAACGGCGTAACAAAGCGAAGAACGGATCGCGCTGGTGGTACTGAGGGCGGAATATCTAATGGCGAAATTCTAAGAGTTCGCGCTGCAATGAAACCAATCTCTACTGTTCCAAAAGCTCTAGACACTATTGATGTTCTAAGTGGCGAACCAGCAAAAGCTATTAATCAAAGATCTGATGTGTGCGCAGTCCCAGCTGCGGCAATTGTTGCGGAAGCAATGGTTGCTCTTGTCCTAGCCGACGCCGTAGTTGAAAAATTTGGAGGCGATAGCGTCGCTGAAGTTGCTCGTAACTTTAAGAATTTTATTTCAAATTTAGAAATCAAATAGCCATGGGGCCAAATTTAATTTTAATAGGGCCTCCAGGTGCTGGTAAGAGCTCTATTGGAAAGCAACTTAGTAAAGCCCTCGCAGTCTCTTTCACAGATACTGATTCGCAAATAGAAGTTAAAACTGGAAAGAAAATCTCAGATATTTTCATTGAAGATGGCGAGGCTAAATTTCGAGAAATAGAACGAGAAGTCGTTTTAAATGAGATAGCCAATCAAAATGGAGTTCTAGCTTTGGGTGGCGGTTCAATTTTAGATAGCGATGTAGTCGCAAAGTTAAAAGCTTTAAAATCCCATGTAATTTACTTAGAGGTTTCTATTTCAAACGCAGCACCACGCGTTGGTTTCAATAAAGATCGTCCACTTCTGGCAGTAAATCCAAGACAGCAATGGTTAACACTTATGGAAAAAAGACGCCCAATCTATGAAAATTTAGCTGGTTTGAAAGTTTCAACAGACAATAAGAAGCCAAGTGAGGTTGTAAAAGAGATTCAGGAGTTATTGGTTAAATGAAAAAGATCAAAGTTAGCTCCGATCGAAAGTATTCAATCCTGGTCGGAGCGGATTGGAAGAATGAAAAAAGAAGAATCGAATCAAAGCACAACAAAGTTCTTTATATAGTTCCAAATGACCTTAAAGAAGTTTTAGATTTAGGTGAATTGAACTTAACTTTCTACACTCCAAATGCCGAATCTCAAAAAAACACGGAAGTTTTAGAAGCGCTTTGGTCGCATTGCGGTGAGATTGGACTCCGTCGAGATGATGCAATTGTCGCAATCGGTGGAGGTGCAACAACTGATTTAGCAGGATTTGTAGCTGCAACATGGTTGCGAGGTATCACTTGGTACTCCGTTCCAACTTCAATTGCGGGAGCTGTCGATGCATCAATTGGCGGAAAGACCGGAATAAATACTAAGCATGGGAAAAATTTGGTCGGTTCTTTTTATTCACCAAAGTCTGTAGTAATCGATTTACAACTATTGAAATCGCTTCCAGAACGAGATTTCAATGCCGGAATGGCTGAAGTAATCAAATGTGGTTTTATTGCTGATCCTAAAATCTTTAAGTTGCTAGAAGACCCAATTGCTAATCTTTCAGAATTGATTTACAGAGCAGCGAAGGTCAAAGCTCTTGTTGTGAGCAAGGATTTTAGGGAAGGTAAACTTCGAGAGATTCTCAATTATGGACATACTCTGGGGCATGCCATTGAGAAACGCGAGGATTTCAAATTTAGACATGGCGAAGCAATCTCGATTGGTCTAGTTTTTGCAGCCGAACTAAGTGGAATTAAAGCTGGACTTTCAAGGGCAGATATTGAATTACATCGTGAACTTTTAAAGAAATTTGCACTACCCATAACGTATCGGAGTGAAGCGTTAGCGGAACTGATTGAATTAATGCAAGGGGATAAGAAATCTCGCGCAAATAAGATCAGATTTATTGGAATCAAAAAACCCGGAAAAGTAGTCTGGTTGGAGAATGTGACTGAGGCGGAGATTTCTATGGCTTATGAGAGAATTGCGCTATGAAAATTCTAGTTTTAAATGGCCCGAATTTGGGACGTCTAGATTTAAGAGATAACTCAATCTATGGAAATTTAGATTTTGAGGGGTTGCGTAAATTTATCGAAGAGAGCGCTAAAAATTTAGGGTTGGAAGTTGATATCAGACAAACTGATAGTGAAGTTGAGATGATTAATTGGCTACATGAAGCTGCTGACAAAAACCAACCAGTTGTCATTAATCCTGCTGCATTTACACATTATTCATATGCAATACGTGACGCAGCGGATATGGTTAAAGCACCACTAATTGAAGTGCATATTTCAAATCCGTTAGCTAGAGAAGAGTTCAGACACACTTCAGTGATTTCAGGCGTTGCAAATGGCACTATTGGAGGTTTTGGTCCAGATTCTTATCGCCTCGCGCTAAGCGCTATCGCGAATATGAAGTAATTCGTTTTTTAGGTATTATCAACCGATATTTTTAGTAGAAAAGTTATGAATAGGAAGTTATAAGGCATGGCAACAACTAACGATCTTAAAAACGGCATGACCCTCGATATTGATGGTCAACTTTGGAATGTCGTCGAATTTCAACATGTGAAGCCAGGTAAAGGCCCAGCTTTCGTTCGTACTAAATTAAAGTCAGTAACTACAGGCAAAGTAGTAGATAAGACTTTTAATGCCGGCGTCAAAGTCGAAGTTGCCCAACTTGAAAAGCGCGATATGCAATATTTATACAACGATGGCAGTGGCTATGTTTTTATGGATC
>CAYPMF010000027.1:0-11011 GCA_964411805.1 uncultured Actinomycetes bacterium
TGGCAAGTAACGCCTTATCTTTCTAAATTATTATCGACAAAATTAAAAGCTGCGGCGGATATAAGTAATATTTGAGGAGTTGCACTTGCCAATTCCTTCGCAGTTAATTGGTTCAGCCTTTCCAATAAAAACTCCTGCGACTAAAGCAATAGATGCCATGGTTAAGGTGGCGATAAATTTCATGGGCCAAGATTGATTTAATCGGTATTTTCTAACGGGGCTTTGCGGGATTGGTGTGGAAAAAGCACCCCTGTGGGTCAGGTAGGATTTGCCTCAGCACAGATTGTTAAAGATCTGTGACTTCACGCAATCTAAGTTGGTTATGCCAACTAATGAACCTGTTCGGTCTGATGCAAATCAGTCGGTTCAGATTGCTAGGGAACGATCAAATTGATTGTTCATCAACCGAGTGCGATTAATTCTTAGGAATTAATGGCGAAAAGGAGTCTGCCACCATGGCGGTAGTAACAATGCGAGAGCTGCTAGACAGCGGTGTTCACTTCGGACACCAAACACGTCGCTGGAACCCAAAGATGAAGCGCTACATCTTCACAGAGCGCAATGGCATCTACATCATCGATATCCAACAATCACTTGCTCTAATTGATAAGGCATATGAGTTCGTTAAGGACACAGTTGCTAAGGGCGGAAGCGTTCTATTTGTTGGAACAAAGAAGCAAGCTCACGAGCCAATCATTTCTGAATCAGCTCGCGTAGGTATGCCATATGTAACTGAGCGTTGGTTGGGTGGAATGCTTACAAACTTCCCAACTGTTTATAAGCGTATTCAACGCTTGAAGGAGTTAGAGGCGCTAGAGAGCGCAAACGATCAACTCCTAACTAAGAAAGAATTATTAGTACTCCGCCGCGAACGCGAGAAGTTAACTAAGAACCTTCAAGGTATTCGCGACATGACCAAGGTGCCATCTGCAGTTTGGGTTGTTGATACGAAGAAGGAACACCTTGCTGTGCAAGAAGCACACAAGTTAGGAATCCCTGTAGTTGCAATCTTGGATACAAATTGCGATCCAGATGAAGTTGACTACAAGATTCCAGGCAACGACGATGCAATCCGTTCAATTGCGCTACTTACTCGCGTAATTGCAGATGCAGTTGCTGCAGGTCTTCAAGCTCGTTCTGCAAATGTTCACGCAGATAAGGCTGAGAAGGCAGAAGCCATCGTCGACACAAATCTTGAGAGCGAACTTCTTGTGAAGAGCGCTGCAGAAGGAGAGTAATTAAATTGGCTTACACAGCTGAAGATGTAAAGAAACTCCGCGAAGAGACAGCGGCCGGAATGCTTGATTGCAAGAAGGCGCTTGATGAAGCGGGTGGCGATTATCAAAAGGCAGTTGAGATTATTCGCGTTAAGGGCCTTAAGGGCGTAACAAAACGTGAAGGTCGTGCAACTTCTAATGGTCTTATCGTTGCGAAATCTGAGGGCAATCTCGGCGTAATGCTCGAGCTAAATTGCGAAACAGATTTCGTTGCGAAGGGCGATCGCTTTATTGAACTTGGGAATGAACTACTTGATCACCTATTCACTTCTAAAGAAGGAAATCTTGAAAAGTTCCTTGCTTCGAAGTTGCCTGCAACAGGTAAGACTGTTCAAGAGCGCATTGATGAAGGTAATGCAACGCTTGGCGAGAAGATTGAAATTCGCCGAATTGCAGTACTTGATGGTTCTCCAGTTTCAATTTATCTACACCGCACTAGCCCAGATCTTCCACCTCAAGTTGGCGTTCTAGTTCAACTTGCATCAGAAGCTCTTGAAGCAGGTAAGGATGTTGCACAACATATTGCAGCCTTCGCTCCTCGTTTCCTAAATCGCGAAGAGATTCCAGCTAGCGATATCGATAACGAGCGTCGCATTGCAGAAGAGACTGCTCGCCAAGAAGGTAAGCCAGATGGCGCCATTGCCAAGATCATCGAAGGTCGCGTAAATGGTTTCATCAAGGAAATCACACTTCTTGAGCAAGCTTTCGCTAAGGATGCGAAGAAGACTGTGAAGCAAATCGTTGATGAAGCGAAGACCACCGTGTCGGCGTTCCATCGCTTCAAGGTAGGGCAGTAACCTAAACTCAAGTTTAGAAATACAAGCTCTATAAAGTAGCTTTCTAGAAAGGAGCACTCACTATGGCCCGCAAAGGTTATAAGCGAGTGCTCCTTAAACTTTCTGGAGAAGTTTTTGGTGGAGATGGTGGTATCGGAGTAGATCCAGATGTCGTTCATAATTTTGCAGCACAAATTGCGGAAGTTGTTCGCAGTGGAGTTCAGGTAGGAATTGTTGTCGGTGGCGGAAATTATTTCCGTGGCGCTGAATTACAACAACGCGGAATGGATCGTTCCCGCGCTGACTATATGGGAATGCTCGGAACAGTTATGAACTGTTTAGCGCTCCAAGATTTTCTTGAAAAAGCAGGTATTGATACTCGCGTACAAACAGCAATCACAATGGGACAAGTTGCAGAGCCTTATATTCCACGCCGCGCAATCCGCCATTTAGAAAAAGGTCGCGTAGTTATATTCGGTGCTGGTGCAGGTATGCCATTCTTTACGACAGATACAGTTGCAGCACAACGCGCACTAGAAGTTGGTGCAGAGGCCCTTCTTCTTGCTAAGAGTGGCGTCGATGGTGTTTACACTGCAGATCCAAAGAAAGACTCTTCAGCAACAAAGTATGAAGAGATTTCGTATGATGAAGTTCTTCAAAAATCTCTTGCAGTTGCAGATGCAGCAGCATTTAGTTTGTGCCGCGAGAATTCATTGCCTATCGTGGTATTTGATTTAAAGAATAAGGGAAATATTGCTCGTGCTGTTAAGGGCGATAACGTTGGAACTTTAGTTAGCTAATCGAGGAGATCATGTCAGATATCGCAACATCGCTAAGCGATGCAACTACAAAGATGAATAAGGCAGTTGAGGTTGCTAAAGAAGATTTCGCAGCAATCAGAACTGGCCGCGCACATCCTTCAATGTTTGCCAAGATTTCAGTTGATTACTACGGTACTTATACGCCGCTCTCTCAACTTGCAACGATTCAAGTTCCGGAAGCTCGCATTGCTGTTGTTACACCATTTGATAAAGGTGCGATGGCTTCAATTGAAAAGGCGATTCGCGACTCTGATTTAGGGGTAAATCCTGCGACTGATGGTGGAATTATTCGAGTTAATTTCCCACAACTAACTGAAGAGCGCCGCAAGGAGTACATCAAGGTTGCCAAGAATAAGGCGGAAGATTCTCGTGTAACTATTCGCAATATCCGACGCGCTGCAAAAGAAGCGATGGAGAAGTTAGAAAAAGATGGCCAAGTTGGCAAAGATGAAGTTGCACGTGGCGAGAAAGATTTAGAGAAGGTAACTTCAGATCACGTTGCAAAGATTGATGAACTTTTAAAGCATAAGGAAGCTGAACTTCTCGAGGTTTAAGAAATGGATGACCTGCACTCAATTAATGACGCTATTAATAAGCGCGTGGGCAGGAATATTGTAACTTCAACAATTGTTGGCGTACTCCTACTTGTTGTTGTATTTGGCAGCGCATATTTAGTTCAAGGCGCATTTGGATTCTTAGTTTGGGTCGCGGCAATGGTCGCTACGAGAGAGTTAAAACTTGCCTACCGCCATGGCGGAATTGAAGTTCCAGAACACGGTCTGCAAGTTGCTGCCACGGTAATGATTATCTCGACTTGGTTTGGAAAAGTTTCAGCCCTAGCGGTTGCAACTGCAATCGTTATTCCAAATGTGATGTCTTATCTCTTGATTCGTTCGCCGAAAGATTTTGTTAAGCGTTCAACTGCATCAGCTTTTGCACTTTTCTATATTCCATTCTTAGCTGGATTTATTCTCTTACTTGCACATAACGAGGATGGCGGCTCAAGAATCCTTGCTCTCATTGTTTTGGTCGCATGTAATGACACATTTGCATTTCTTTCTGGTGTCGTCTTTGGAAAGCATCTAATGGCGCCACATGTAAGTCCAAAGAAAACTTGGGAAGGATTCTTTGGGGCAATCATTGCGACAACAATCGGCGCAGCTCTCGTTCTTCACTTTGCATTTGATAAACCTTGGTATTTCGGAGCAATCCTTGGCGTAGTTGGAGTAGTTACTGCAACATTTGGCGACTTAATTGAATCTGCGATTAAACGTGATTTAGGAATTAAAGATATGGGTTCAATCTTGCCTGGCCATGGCGGAATTCTCGATCGCATTGATTCAATGCTTTTTACAGCGCCAGCGGTCTGGTTCGCCTTTGAATTGATAAAGCATTTCAACTTATGACCGAGTTAAAACTTGTTGATATTGATGGCAAAGGTAAGAAACCAAGTAAGCCACCTCTTCACTTTGCAGATTTAACACCAGAGGAGCGTAAGAAAGCGGCGCAAGATTTAGGCTTACCAGCATTTCGCGCCAATCAATTAGCAGTTCATTACTTCGAACATTACAACGATGATCCAGATTCTTGGACCGATATTCCAAAAGAGTTACGTGCCAAGTTAAGTGATGCGCTGATGCCAAAGTTGATTACTTTGGTGCGCTCTATTCAGGCTGATGGTGGACAGACCCGTAAAGATTTGTGGCGTTTACATGATGGAACACTTGTTGAATCAGTTTTGATGAAATACTCCGATCGCACAACTGTTTGCATCTCATCTCAAGCAGGCTGTGGAATGGATTGTCCATTTTGCGCTACTGGCCAACTTGGTTTAACAAGAAACTTAAGCGCAGCCGAAATTACTGCACAGGTTGTTGCAGCCGCTAAATCTTGTAACGATGGTGAGCTACCTGGCGGCCAAACCAGACTTTCAAATGTTGTATTTATGGGTATGGGTGAACCAATGGCTAATTACAAGGCCGTCATGCAATCTATTAGAAATATAGTTTCGCCTCAACCAAATGGTTTGGGTATTTCAGCCAGATCAGTAACTCTTTCAACTGTAGGTGTTGTAACTGGAATTGAAAAGCTAGTTGATGAAGGGATTCCTGTAACTCTTGCAGTATCGCTTCATACTCCCGATGATGAATTACGTGACACTTTAGTTCCGATTAATAACCGATTTAAAGTAAAAGAAGTTTTGGATGCTGCCGATAAATATGAAGAGAAGACCGGGCGTCGCTATTCAATCGAGTATGCACTTATTAAAGATATAAATGATCAAAAGTGGCGTGCAGATTTACTTGGTCGACTCCTTAAGAATCGGAACGCACACGTAAATTTAATTCCACTCAACCCAACGCCTGGTTCGAAGTGGACGGCATCACGTCCTGAGGATGAGCGAGAGTTCGTAAAAACCCTAGAAGGTTATGGCGTACCTGTAACAGTACGCGATACACGTGGCAGAGATATCGACGGAGCCTGTGGTCAATTGGCCGCCGCCGAGATAATCTCTGACTCATGAAGAACCTGCAAAATTTCATCAACGGAAAATCCCAACCTTCAAAATCTGGAAAAACTTCAGAGGTAATAAACCCTTCAACGGGCAAGGCATATGCATCTGCTGCAGTTTCAAATAGCGCAGATATCGATGCAGCTATGTCGGCGGCAAGTACAGCATTTGAAGAGTGGCGAGACTCAACTCCATCTGAACGGCAACGTGCAATATTAAGGATTGCCGATGCGATTGAGTCGAGACAAGATGAATTGATTTCAATCGAAAGTGAAAATACTGGAAAACCAATTGGGTTAACTAAATCTGAAGAGATTCCTCCAATGGTCGATCAGATTCGATTCTTCGCAGGTGCTGCAAGAAACCTTGAAGGTAAGTCGGCTGGGGAATATATGCGCGGCATGACTTCTTTTATTCGCCGCGAACCAATTGGAGTTTGCGCGCAAGTTACTCCTTGGAATTATCCAATGATGATGGCGGTTTGGAAGTGGGCGCCAGCGATTGCAGCGGGGAATACCGTTGTGTTAAAGCCAAGTGATACAACGCCAGCATCAACAGTTTGGATGGCAGAGTTAATGGCAGAGTTCTTGCCAGCTGGAGTATTTAATGTAATTACTGGAGATCGCGAAACCGGAAAAGCTCTAGTTGAACATCCAACTCCTTCAATGGTTTCAATTACCGGATCAGTTCGTGCAGGTATTGAAGTGGCAAAGTCGGCTGCGAGCGATGTTAAGCGAGTTCATTTAGAACTTGGCGGAAAAGCTCCAGTAGTTGTCTTTGCAGATGCGAATTTAGAAGCCGCTGCAGAAGGAATCGCTATCGCAGGTTATTTCAATGCCGGTCAAGATTGCACAGCTGCAACTCGAGTAATAGTTGAGGAGAGTGCATACGATAAATTCGTTGCGCTTTTGGCAGAACAAGCTAAAGGTATTAAGACTGGTTCGCCGGAAGAAGATGCGCTCTTTGGCCCTGTAAATAATGCGAATCAATTAGAACGAGTCGGTGGTTTCTTAAATCGCGTCCCAAATCACGCAAAGGTCTTGGTTGGCGGAAGCAAGGTTGACCGCGCCGGATATTTCTTTAACCCAACGGTTGTTGCAGATCTCCGCCAAGATGATGAGATGATTCAAAATGAAATCTTTGGCCCAGTAATCACAGTTCAAAAATTTAAAGATGAGGCGGAGGCGATTCGCCAAGCAAATGGCGTTGCATATGGATTGGCCTCAAGCGTTTGGACAGCCAACCACAGCCGAGCTATGAGAATGGCAAAGGCCTTTGACTTTGGTTGCGTCTGGATCAACACCCATATTCCACTTGTGGCTGAGATGCCGCACGGTGGTTATAAGCGCTCAGGTTATGGCAAGGATTTATCCTCATATGGCTTCGAGGATTACACCCGAATCAAGCACGTCATGACGAACTTGAACGGCTAGTATTTCGCCCATATTCAGCAAGCTTTTTGCATAACCCGAAACCGAAAGTGAGAGTACATGTCAAAGAATGAGCAACTTCCACAAGAGATGAAGGCGATTGCCGATGCACATCTTTCTCGTCGCGCTCTCATCGCAGGTGCAACTGGTCTAGGTGCGGCTGCGTTAATTGGTGGCGAAACTTTAGGTGCAGCGAGTGCTCATGCTGCAGGTTCTCCAGTTCGTTTCGGTAACTGGTCGCTCTATTTAGATTATGACAATAAGACAAAGAAGTATCCAACACTTGAAGCTTTCACTAAGAAAACTGGTATCAACGTTAAGTACATGGAAGTTATTGATGATAACGATTCATTTACAGCGAAGGTAACTCCGCAATTAAAGTTAAAGAAAGATATTGGTTATGACATCGTTGTGCCGACTGAATGGATGGCAGAGCGTTGGATCAAGTCAGGTTTCGTACAAAATTTTGATGATGCTTTAATTCCAAATAAGAAAAATATTGTTCCATTCCTTTTAAATCGTCCACTTGATGTGGGTCGCCATAAGTCTCTTCCTTGGGCGGGAATTATTGGTGGCCTTGCCTGGAATAAACAGAAGGTGCCAGGAGGTCTTTACACGCTAGAAGATAAAGTCCATCCAGAACGTGGCCTCTTCACTAATCCAAAGTTAAAGGGAAAGATTGAAGTTCTCTCTGAAATGCGCGACACTGTTGGAGTAATCTTGCAATTCCAAGGGGTTGATATTACAAAGCCATTCCCTCAAGCAAAGTGGGATAACGCCCTTGCATATCTACAACAAAAAATTAAAGATGGTTGGATTCGCCAAATTAAAGGTCAGAGCTACCAAGAGGACTTAATCTCTGGCGATGCTTGGGCGATTATTGGTTGGTCTGGCGATGTAAACCAACTAAATCTCCAAAATGGAAATAAGTTTGATTTCCGCGTTCCTGAATCTGGCGGAACTTTCTCAACTGATTGCATGTTGATTCCTTCAACCTCAAATAATAAGAAGGCGGCGGAAGCTGTAATTAACTATTACTACGATCCAGTTGTTGCAGCAAAGGTTGCAAATTACATCACCTATGTATGTCCAGTACAAGGCGCACAAGATGCGATGGCAAAGATCAATCCAAAGAATGTTAAGAATCCATTAATTTTCCCGGATGATGCGATGTGGAAGAACTTAAAGGTGTTCCGCGGATTAAGTCCAGCAGAACAAATTTCATTCTCATCTTCTTTCCAAAAGGTAAGTGGTAACGCGTAGTGTCTGACGCATCAACTTCAGCAAAAGGTGATTTAAAGCTTTCAAACCTAGTTAAGTCATATGGTGACTTCAACGCTGTAGATAATGTAAGTCTGACAATTCCAGAGGGATCTTTCTTCGCACTTCTTGGTCCATCTGGTTGTGGCAAAACCACAACGCTTCGCATGATTGCTGGTTTAGAAGAACCAACTGCTGGAACTATTCATGTTGGCAATACCGACATTACAGATATGAAGCCATACAAGCGTCCGGTGAATACCGTCTTTCAAAACTACGCACTCTTTCCACATCTAACTATCTTCGAAAACGTTGCCTTCGGACTTCGTCGCCGTGGAATCAAAGATGTTAAGGAAGCCGTAGATAAAGTTTTAAATCTCGTTGAATTGCCACATCTTGCAGACCGTAAACCAACCCAACTATCCGGTGGTCAGCAACAACGAATTGCACTTGCTCGCGCAATTGTTAACCGACCAGCGC
The DNA here is from genome assembly GCA_964411805.1 of uncultured Actinomycetes bacterium. Taxonomy (GTDB): domain Bacteria; phylum Actinomycetota; class Actinomycetes; order Nanopelagicales; family Nanopelagicaceae; genus AAA044-D11. Next base: position 8,557 of record CAYPMF010000027.1, read on the forward strand.
TGCTTTTGCTCGATGAACCACTTGGTGCGCTAGATCTAAAACTTCGTCGCCAAATGCAGATTGAATTGAAGTGGATTCAAACTGAGGTTGGCTTAACTTTCGTTCATGTAACGCACGACCAAGAAGAGGCTATGACAATGGCCGACACAATTGCTGTGATGAATGAAGGAAAAATTGAACAACTTGGATCACCTGCGGAGTTATATGACAATCCAAAGACTACCTTTGTTGCAAACTTCCTTGGCCAATCAAATCTAATTCGCGGAGTTATTGAAGGCTCAGATGGCGATAACCATATTGTTAATTGCAACGGTGTTAAGTGGCAACTACCTAAGAGCCGTAACCACTCAAAAGATTCTGCAGTTCTTCTAGGTATTCGTCCCGAGAAACTTCGTATTCACGCAAGTGGAACACCACAAAGCGGAAACCAACTAGATGGTGGTGTTATCACAGATGTTTCATACATCGGAGTAAGTACGCAATATCAAGTTGAGATGCCTTGGAAGCAAGAGATCATGGTCTTTGAACAGAATGATGATGGAACTCCGCCACTTGATAAGGGTGACAAAGTTGTTATCTCATGGGAACCAAACTTCACCTTTGGTCTTGATGGCCATGCGGATGCAAGTGCGGGATCTGAAGTAGAACCAGAAGAGTAAATCCATGGCATTTATGCATGCGGTTGCGAGCCACGCAAATAAGGGGAGTAAGAAGAGTTCAAGGCTTCCTTATTTACTACTTGCACCTGGCTTGCTTTGGTTAACTTTATTTTTCTTGGTTCCACTTTATAAATTACTTTTAACTTCAACTCAAACTCCAAGTGCAAATATTGGTGAGTTTCAACAAACTTATCGTTTTGCCAATTTTATCGATGCAATTGTGGCGAGTAAGGTTCAATTTATTCGTTCGTTCGAATATGCCTTTATCGCAACTGCGCTTGCACTATTAATCGCTTATCCACTTGCATATGCGATTGCTTTTAAATCAGGCAAGTGGAAGAACGTTTTATTGGTATTAGTTGTTGCACCATTCTTCACCTCATTCCTACTAAGAACTATTGCTTGGACTCAGATCCTTGGTGAACAAGGATTGGTAATTAAGGTATTGCGCAACCTGCACATAATTGGCCAGAACACCCAACTCACGGCTTCTGCATTTGCCGTAATTATGGGCATCACTTATAACTTCTTACCTTTTATGACTTTGCCACTTTATGCATCACTTGAGCGAATCGATCCAAGAACATTAGAAGCATCTGGTGATCTATATGCAAATGGCTTCACAACTTTCCGTAAAGTGACACTTCCACTTTCAATGCCAGGCGTTGTCGCTGGAACTCTCTTAACCTTTATCCCTGCTGCAGGTGATTATGTAAATGCAGAGATTCTCGGAAATCCAGGAACCAAGATGATTGGCAACGTTATCTCAGCGCGTTACCTTCAAATTGTTGATTACCCAGGTGCTGCAGCGCTCTCATTTATTTTGATGTTAACAATCTTAATCCTAGTAACAGCATATGTTCGTAAGTCTGGAACTGAGGAATTGGTATGAAGCGTGCATCAAAATGGTTCTCCAAAAACCTCATTAAAATTTATGCCGTTCTTGGTTTTACCTATCTCTTTATTCCAGTCTTCTACACATTTGTATTCTCATTTAATAATTCAACGAAGAGCAATATTGTCTGGCGTGGATTTACGCTAAATAATTGGAAGAATCCTTGCGCTGCACCCGATGTATGTAACGCTTTGGGTAATTCGCTAAAGATTGGCGTTATTTCAACGCTTATTGCAACAATCTTAGGTACATTGATTGCATTTGCAATTGGTCGCTATGCCTTTCGTGCGCGCTCGGCAACAAATCTTCTTATTTTCATCCCAATGGCAACCCCTGAAATCGTTATGGGTGCATCGCTCTTAACAATGTTCCTCTCATTTGGAATTAGCCCAGGATTTTGGACCATCGTGATTGCCCATGTGATGTTCTGTATCTCATTTGTTGTGGTTACTGTTAAAGCACGAATCGCTTCGCTTGATCCTCGTTTAGAACAAGCTGCGATGGATCTATATGCTGATGAGCGCGAGACATTTCGCCGAGTTACTCTTCCATTATTAGCTCCTGGAATTGCAGGTGCGGCACTACTTGCATTTAGCCTTTCATTTGATGATTTCATCATCACAAATTTCAACTCCGGAAATGTAAACACCTTTCCTAAGTTTGTTTATATCTCTGCACAACGTGGCCTTCCAGCTTCAGCCAATGTGATTGGTAGTTCTATGTTCTTTATCGCATTAATTATTGTTGTCTTAGGTCAAGTAGTTAGCAAACGACGTAAGGTCTCGGCATAATGGCAAATATTGGAAATATGTATGGCCCGGATTTCACATTCCTTGGAATTCCACGCTGCGATCTCGATGATCCAAAATCTTATGAAGGTGCAGATGTTGTAATTCTTGGA
>CAYPMF010000028.1:0-10983 GCA_964411805.1 uncultured Actinomycetes bacterium
GGCCCGGATTTCACATTCCTTGGAATTCCACGTTGCGATCTCGATGATCCAAAATCTTATGAAGGTGCAGATGTTGTAATTCTTGGAGCGCCAATTGACTCTGGAACTACCTATCGATCTGGGACCAAGATGGGGCCACAAGCTATTCGCGGTACAGATTATTTACCGCAAGATGGCGAACGTCCACATTTAAATATGCGCGTAGATGGTTTAAAAGATTTAAAAGTTTTTGACGCTGGCGATGTATTGATGCCACCAATGGATTTAGCAGATTCGTTATCTCGTCTTGAGAAAGCTACTGAGAAATTAGCCAAGGCTGGGGTTATTCCATTAATTCTAGGCGGCGATCATTCAATTGCTTCAGCCGATGTTAAAGGTATTGCAAATGTCTTAGGGCATGGAAAAGTTTCCATGATTCACTTTGATGCACACGCAGACACCGGCACAGATCAATGGGGTTCACTAATTGGTCATGGAGTTCCAATGCGCCGATTGATTGAATCTGGTGCAGTTCGTGGCGATAAATTTTTACAGCTAGGACTTCGTGGCTATTGGCCAGATAATGAAACTCTAAATTGGATGCGCGATCAAAAGATGCGTTCATATGAAATGACAGAGATTCATCACCGCGGAATGAAGGCGGTATTGGATGAATCTTTTGCAACTCTCACCGATGGTTGCGACGGAGTATTTCTCTCAGTTGACATCGATGTAGTTGATCCAGGAATGGCGCCAGGAACTGGAACTCCAGAACCAGGTGGAATGACATCACGTGAATTGATTGAAGCGGTGCGAAGAATCTGTACCGAGCTACCAATTGTTGGCGTAGATGTTGTAGAAGTTGCTCCGGCTTACGATCATGCCGACATCACTTCGCTTCTAGCTAATCGAATTGTTTTAGAGGCGCTCTCATCAATCGCGCTTCGTAAAAAAGGTGGAAGATACCAACCAACCCGAAACTTGCTTGATCGCTAACCTTATTAATTGCTAATTAAAGCGAAGCAAAAGCCTCATCGAGAATAGTTAGACCTTCGCGCAATAACGCTTCTGGAATAACTAGTGGCGGCAGTAGTCGAATTACATTTGAATAAGTTCCTGCGCTGAGAATTAATACTCCCTTTTGTTGGCAGAATTTAATGACTTTACCCATTGCATCAGAGTTCGGTTCTTTACTGCCAGGAATTACCAATTCAATTGCTTGCATCGCACCGCGACCGCGAACTTCACCGATGACCTTATATTTCTTAGCCATCTCATTTAAGGCATCAACCATAATTTTTCCAATTTCATTTGCGCGATCTACCAATTTCTCTTCTTCTAAAGTTGCGATTGCGCCAAGGGCAGCAGCGCAAGCAACCGGATTTCCACCATATGTTCCACCAAGTCCAGAAGCGTGAACGCTATCCATTATCTCAGCGCGACCAGTAACACCAGCAAGTGGGAAGCCGCCAGCAATTCCCTTTGCAGTTGTGGTGATATCTGCAGCCACACCTTCATGTTCCATTGCAAACATCTTGCCGGTTCTTGCAAAGCCTGTTTGAACTTCATCGGCAACAAATACGATTCCATTTTCGTGAGCAAATTTAACTAAGCCAGGAATAAAGCCAGCTGGTGGAACTATAAATCCACCCTCACCTTGTATTGGCTCAAGCACGATTGCTGCAACGTTCTTTGCGCCAATCTCTTTCTCGATTTTATGTGTAACCATCTCTAACGCTTCTTGTGAAACGTTCTTCTCATCACCATTCCAACGGAACGGATAAGCCATTGGCATTCGATAGATCTCGCTAGCAAATGGACCAAAGCCTTCTTTGTAAGGCATATTTTTTGCTGTCATTCCCATAGTTAGGTTGGTGCGACCGTGATAACCATGTTCAAAAACAACAACTGCTTGTCGCTTGGTGTATGCGCGTGCAACTTTAATTGCATTTTCAAGCGCTTCGGCTCCTGAATTTTGCAGAATAGATTTCTTCTTGAAATCGCCAGGGACTAATTTATTGAGCGCTTCACAAACTTCGATATATCCAGCGTAAGGAGCAATCATGAAACAGGTATGAGTAAAAGCTTGCACTTGATCAATAACATTTTTAACAACTCGCTCTGCTGAGTTTCCAACATTTACAACTGCAATTCCCGCGCCCAAATCAATAATTGAGTTCCCATCAATATCAACAATTACTCCGCCACCAGCTTTTTCGACAACGACAGGAATTGCCATACCAAGTGAGGATGAGACAGCTTCAGCTCTACGCTTAATCATCGCCTCAGATTTTGGGCCAGGTATAGCGGTAATTACTCGACGTTCTTGCGGAATATGCGGTCCTGAAGTCATATGGCAATTCTATTAGAATTGACGAGTGCTAGATACGAGAAGAGTTGTGATTCTTGGGTCTACGGGATCTATCGGCGTTCAAGCGCTGGAAATAATTGGAGCAAATCCAGATAAATTTAAAGTTGTTGGACTAGTAGCCGGTGGATCAAATCCTGCGCTATTAGAAAAGCAGGCCAAAGATTTTTCAGTTACAAAAACTGGCATTGGTATTGAGGCGGCAAAAGAATTAGCAAGCATGGATTGCGACATTGTTTTAAATGCAATAACTGGGTCGATAGGACTTGGCGCCACTCTCGCGGCACTTGAGTCTGGAAATAAAGTAGCGCTGGCAAATAAAGAATCTCTGGTAGCTGGCGGAGAGCTAGTTATGAAATTTGGTCGCGACCAAATCATTCCGGTGGATTCTGAACATTCTGCTTTGTATCAAGCTTTACGTGCAGGCAATGACAGCGAAGTTAAGAAAATGGTTTTAACGGCAAGTGGCGGTCCATTTAGAGAACGTGAAGATCTTTCAACTGTAACTGTTGAAGATGCGCTAAACCATCCAACTTGGTCGATGGGGACAGTAGTAACAATTAACTCTGCAACGTTAATGAATAAAGGTTTGGAGATAATCGAAGCTCACTATTTATTTAACCTGCCTTACGAGAAGATTGAAGCTGTTATTCATCCACAGTCAATCGTCCATTCAATGGTGGAGTTCATCGATGGTTCAACTATCGCTCAAGCCTCACCTCCCGATATGAAAGGTCCAATTGCATATGCACTTGGCGAAGGCAATAGGGTGGCAAAAGCAATGTCACCTATCGATTGGAGCAAGGCACAAAGTTGGAACTTTGCACCAATAGATGAGAAGAGATTTCCAGCGATTCGCCTGGCGCGAGAAGTTGGCAGTGCAGGTGGAGGGTTCACAGCAATTTTTAATGCTGCAAATGAAGTCGCAGTCGAATCTTTCCTAAATCGTTCACTATCCTTCACTCAGATCGTGGATGTAGTTGAACGCACAGTAAATCGTTTAAGTAAATCCGCACCCTTCCAAATTAATACTTTGGAGGATGTCAGTGCCATCGAGAATGATGCGCGAGCTTTGGCATCAGAATTGATAAAGGGAGCTTGATGGGAATTCTTGGCGTAGTTGCCTTCGTTGTTGCACTACTTTTCTCGGTAATGGTTCATGAGTTTGGCCATTACATAACTGCGCGCAAATTTAATATGAAGGTCACTGAATTCTTTCTTGGCTTTGGAAAGCGCATCTGGTCCTATAGAAGAGGCGAAACGGAATTTGGATTAAAGGCAATCCCAGCCGGCGGTTACTGTCGAATTGTTGGAATGACAATCCATGAAGAGTTGAGTGAAGATGAGAAGAAGCGCGCATTTTATGATGCCCCTGTTCCAAAACGACTAATAGTTTTAGCAGCAGGGTCTTTCTTGCATTTAGTACTCGGCTTCTTAATTTTGGCTTTAATAGTTGGCGGAATTGGAACTTCAATCGTTACTAATAAAGTCGCACAGGTCGTTCCTTGTGTAATTAATACAAAAGATGGCCCAACTCTGGGTGAGTGCCAGGCTGGCTCGGCAAAATCTCCTGCAAGTATTGCAGGCATCCAAGCCGGAGATGAAGTTATAAAAATTGGTGGAGTTTCAGTAACTCGTAGCTCTTGGAATAAAGCAGTAGCAGTTATTCACGATTCACCAAATAAGAGTATTGAAATTGTTGTTAAGCGTGATGGCGTTGAACTTCCGCTAACGGTTAAGCCGCGAGCAAAGACTATTGATAAGAAAAAGTATGGCTTTATTGGAATTGTGAATGAGGTCGGAACCAATCGCGCCCCATTCTTCTTAACTATAAAAGACAGCGCTATGATCACAAAAGATGTAGCAGTTAATTCTGTTACTTCACTCTTCGCACTTCCAAATAAAATTCCTTCGCTAGTTAAGCAAACATTTGGAAATCAGAAACGTGATCCAAATGGACTTGTGGGTGTAGTTGGCGTTGCTCGAGTTAGCGCCCAAACTGCAAGTGATCCAAAGATGAAATGGCGAGATAAGACCGTCACATTCTTAATGATTATCGCCAGCTTAAATATCTTTGTTGGCGTATTTAATATGTTCCCATTGTTACCACTTGATGGTGGTCATATGGCGATTGCGGTTATTGATGGATATCGCAGATGGCGGGCACGTATGAAAGGCGAGCCACGTCCTCACCCATTTGATATTGAGAAGTTGATGCCATTCACATTAGCCGTCATTGTTGTGCTTGTGGGACTTACCTTACTTCTGCTCGCAGCGGACATTATTAATCCAGTCTCAATTCAGTAACTTTTCGCCAATAATCTAAGATACCCCCATGGTTAATCTAGGAATGCCGGCAGCGCCCCTTCCTACCTTGGCGCCACGACGCAAGAGTAAGCAACTTAAAGTTGGAAATGTTCTTGTTGGTGGAAACGCTCCAGTGAGTGTGCAATCTATGTGCACCACTCTTACAGCTGATATAAATTCAACTCTTCAACAAATTGCAGAGCTAACTGCATCTGGATGCCAAATAGTTCGCGTAGCTGTACCAAGTCAAGATGATGCCGATGCGCTAAAGGCGATTGCTGCCAAATCACAGATCCCTGTCATTGCTGATATTCACTTTCAACCAAAATATATTTTTGCGGCAATTGATGCAGGTTGCGCAGCCGTACGAGTTAATCCAGGAAATATCAAACAATTTGATGACAAGGTTAAAGAGGTTGCAAAGGCTGCTGGTGATGCAGGAATTCCAATTCGTATTGGTGTTAATGCAGGCTCACTTGATCCAAGACTTTTAAAGAAATATGGAAAAGCAACGCCAGAAGCTTTGGCTGAATCGGCGCTTTGGGAAGCTTCGCTATTCGAAGAGCATGGCTTCACAGATATAAAGATTTCAGTTAAGCACCATGATCCAGTAACAATGGTTCAGGCTTATCGAATACTTGCAGCTAAATGTGATTACCCGTTACATCTCGGCGTAACAGAAGCCGGTCCTTTCTTCCAAGGAACAATTAAATCTGCAACAGCATTTGGAATTCTTTTAGCTGAAGGTATTGGCGACACAATTCGTGTTTCACTTTCAGCACCTCCAGTCGAAGAGGTAAAGGTTGGAATTTCAATTCTAGAATCTTTAAATCTTCGTCAACGTAAACTTGAAATTGTTTCCTGTCCTTCTTGTGGCCGCGCGCAAGTTGATGTTTACACTCTCGCAGAGAGCGTACAAAAAGGTTTGGAAGGCTTAACAGTTCCTATTCGCGTTGCGGTTATGGGTTGCGTTGTAAATGGACCTGGTGAAGCTCGCGAAGCTGATCTTGGTGTTGCATCAGGAAATGGCAAAGGCCAAATTTTCGTTAAAGGCGAAGTTGTAAAGACTGTACCTGAGAGCGAGATTGTCGCAACGCTTGTTGAAGAAGCCAATCGCCTGGCAAAAGAAATGGAAGCTGCCGGCGTTCCAAGTGGCGAACCAACTGTTCTAACTAAGTAGACTTCAACAATGCTTCGTATGTCCACGCTTTTGTTGCGCACACTCCGCGACGATCCAGCTGATGCAGAAGTAGCAAGCCATAAATTATTAGTAAGAGCGGGATATGTCCGCCGAATTGCAGCAGGCATTTATTCATGGTTACCGCTCGGATATTTAACTTTGCGCAATATTGAAAATGTTATTCGCGAAGAGATGAATAAAGCTGGCTTTCAAGAAGTTCATTTTCCAGCGCTACTTCCAAAAGAACCATATGAAAAAACAAATCGCTGGGAAGAGTATGGCCCTGATCTTTTTAGATTGAAGGATCGAAAAGGAAATGATTTCCTTTTAGGACCAACCCATGAAGAGATGTTTACACTTATGGTGAAGAGTGAATTCTCCTCATATAAAGATCTTCCACTTTCTATCTATCAAATTCAAACTAAGTTCCGAGACGAGCCACGACCAAGAAGTGGAATTATTCGTGGTCGTGAATTTGTCATGAAAGATTCTTATTCATTTGATGTAGATGATGCTGGACTTTCGACTTCCTACGAGAAGCACCGTTCAGCTTATGTCGATACCTTTAATCGACTTGGCTTGAAGTACAACATTGTTTCTGCAATGTCTGGAGCTATGGGTGGCTCACGCTCTGAAGAATTCCTTGCCCCATGCCCTACTGGTGAAGATACTTACGTACTTTGCGAGAAGTGTGGCTATGCAGCAAATGTGGAAGCGATGGTCACGAAAGTTGAACCATATTCAGGAAGCGCTCCTGCTTCCATGGAAGTTTTTGATTCACCAAATACCCCAACTATCGAAACGCTAGTTGAACTTTTAAATTCTAAGTTTGGCCCTGGCCACAAAGGCAGCGACACCTTGAAGAATGTTCTTATGATGGCTGATAGCAAAGCAATTTCAGTCTTAGTTCCTGGTGATCGTGAAGTTGATCTGAAGCGTTTGCAAGCAGGGTTATCTGGCGTGCAAGAGATTCGTTTATTTGAAGATGAAGATTTTAAGAAATTCCCAGGTTTAGTAAAGGGATATGTAGGCCCACAAGATGCAAAGAAATTAGGTATCACTGTTTATGCAGATCCACGAATTGTTGTAGGTTCACATTGGATTACTGGAGCGAATCAAAAAGATAAGCACGTGCGATTTGTAACAAATGGCCGAGACTTTGAAGTAGAAAAATATATTGAGGCTGCTGAAGTTCGTGCAGGGGATACCTGTCCAGAGTGCGCAACTCCTGTGATCATTGATCGCGCAATCGAAATCGGCCACATCTTTCAACTTGGTCGCAAATATGCCAAAGCGCTTGAATTAACTGTGTTGGATCAAAATGGAAAATCTCAAGTTGTAACAATGGGTTCTTATGGAATTGGAGTTTCAAGAGCGGTTGCGGCTGTCGCTGAACAAACTCATGATGAACTAGGACTTTGCTGGCCTCGTGAAATTGCACCTGCCGATATTCATATCGTTGCAGCAGGTAAAGATGATGAAATATTTAAAGCTGCAGAAACTCTGGCTACCGACCTAGAAGAGCGAAATATTAGAGTGATGTTTGATGACCGCCGCGATGCTAGCCCGGGAGTTAAATTTAAAGATGCAGAATTGATTGGAATTCCTTACATCGTGGTTGTAGGTAAGGGCCTTTCCGAAGGAAAGATTGAATTAAAGATTCGCAAGAGTGGAGAGAAGCAAGACATTCCTTTGTTATCTGCTGTCTCAGAACTTCAAAAGTTAATCGCAAACTCTTAATAAATGTCTATCGCTAATTTTATATTATTAGCGTTGGCTTCAGGCTTTGCTGGTTTTGTTGATGCCGTTGCAGGTGGTGGCGGTTTAGTGCAACTTCCAGCGCTCTTAATCGGTTTACATGAAAAACCAATTGCTTTAATTCTTGGAACAAATAAAGTCCCATCAATTTTTGGAACTACGTCGGCTGCAGTTAATTACATAAAAAAGGTTAAACCTGATTTAAAGATAACGGCTTATATGGCGCTACCAGCTCTAGTTGGTTCGATAACTGGAGCTCGACTGGCTGCAGCTGTCCCAACAAATGTATTTCGACCAGTAATTCTCACACTATTAATTCTTGTATCGCTATACACAATCTTCCGGCCTCACCTTGGCTTGGAAGAGCGCCTTAGATTCTCTGAAAAACAAACTAAATGGATCGTTGCACTCTTTGGTTTATTAATTGGCTTCTATGATGGAATTTTTGGTCCTGGGACCGGCACCTTCTTAGTTTTCATCTTGGTTGGACTTATTGGATATGCCTTTATCAAGGCTTCGGCAACTGCAAAGATTGTAAATATAGCTACCAACTTCGGGGCAATTATCTCCTTTCAATTTACCGGCCATATCTGGTGGCGGATCGGCTTAGTTCTTGCAATTGCAAATATTGCAGGAGGTATTGCTGGATCTCATCTAGCTATTAAGGGCGGCAGTAAATTGGTTCGAAAATTCTTCCTAGTGGTAAGTGCAATTCTCATCGCAAAGGTCGGGTATGATTGGCTAAGTAATTAGAACTTAATAAAAAACTTAAAAGAGTAAAGAGAGTAGAACTTAATAATGTCAGTACAAGAGGATGTTGCAAGTGCAATTCGCCCAATTATCGAGGCCGCCGGCAACTATTTAGAAGAAGTGAAAATCATTGCAGCTGGAAAGCGCAAATTAATCACAGTAATAGTTGATAGTGATTCCTATTTAAATTTAGATCAGGTAACTTCAGTTACCCGTTCAATCTCAGATGTTATTGAAGGTGTCGATTCACTTGGCGATACTCCTTTTACTTTGGAAGTGACCTCACCAGGTACTGATCGCCCATTAACCCTTCCTCGTCATTGGAAGAAGAATCATGGCAAGTTGGTAAAAATTTCGCTAATTGATGGTGCTGAAGTCGAAGGTCGAATCGCAAATTCCAATGAAAGCGCTGTTGAACTTGATACAGCCACTGTTAATTTTTCAGATATTAAGAAAGCTCTACTACAGATTGAGTTTAAAAAATGAGCGTAGATGTAGATTCACTCATTGCGCTAGCAGTTGAAAAGCAGATCCCACTTGAGAAATTTATTTCATTCTTAGAGAACGCTGTTACTGAAAAATATCGCGAACTCCCTGATGCATATCCACTCGGTCGCGCGGTACTAAATCGCGATACAGGTGAGATGCAGATTCATGCTGCGCAATATGATGAGAATGGATTATTTACTCATTCAATTACTCACCAACCAGAGGGCTTCGACCCTGATCGCATAGTTCGCAAAGAGATCAAGTTGCGTATGCGCCAACAGAAAGATGCCGAGATTGTTGAACAATTCACCACAAATGTCGGTGATGTAATTTCTGGAGTTGTGCAACAAGGACGTGAAAAAGATTTAATTTATGTTGATCTTGGTCGTTGGGAAGGTGTTGTTCCAGTTCACGAACAGATTCCAACCGAAAAGTTTGTTCATGGACAACGTATTAAGGCTTATGTGGTGGATGTTAAGCAAGGCGATAAAGGACCTGAAATTACGCTTTCAAGAACTCATCCAATGTTAGTTAAATCTTTATTTGCCCTTGAAGTTCCAGAGTTAAAAACAAATATTGTTGAAGTTATGGGAGTAGCAAGAGAGCCAGGCGCCCGAACAAAGATTTCAGTTCGTGCACACCGTGCCGGAGTAAGTCCAAAGGGTGCGCTAATCGGTCCGGTTGGTGCTCGATCTAAAGCTGTTTCAGATGAGCTCAATGGCGAAAAGATTGATGTCGTTGATTTCTCTGAGAAGCTTGAAGTTTATGTTGCAAATGCACTTGCACCTGCAAAAGTTATTAGCAGTGAAGTTGTTGATCTTGAGACCAAGGCGGTAAAAGTTGTAGTTCCGGATTACCAACTCTCACTCGCGATAGGTAAAGATGGTCAAAATGCCAGACTTGCAGCAAGGCTAACTGGTGCAAAAATTGATATTCATCCAGATAATCCTGTCGAGAGAATCATTAAGCCATCAAAGATCGCAGCCGATGCGATTGCTGCAGCAGCTAAGGCAGAAGCAGAAGCAGCCGCTGCGGAATTGGCGCGGGTAGAGGCAGAGGCCCAAGCGATTATCGAGGCAGAAGCAGCGGAGAAAATGGCTGAAATTACGCACGAGTTAGCCGAAGAGGAAAAAGGCGAGTAGGGTTAGCGCCTTGCAGAAATATCCTGCTAGAAAACGTAATAGAAGAATAAAAATGGAGAACAAATGTCAGGCATAAGTAAATAATCATGAGCACTACACGCTCATGAGTCAGGCATAAGAGAGGCTCCTGCAAAGAAACGCTGGGGCCTAAAACAGGAAGGTATCTGTGGCCAAGGTCCGCGTTTACGAACTAGCTAAAGAGCTAGGTCTTGAAAGTAAAGAGTTACTCGCTAAGTTACAAGAAGTTGGCGAGTTCGTTCGCTCTGCATCATCAACAGTTGAAGCGCCAGTGTTGCGTAAGTTGATGGATAAATTTCCAGATTTAAAACCAAGTGATGGCGGCGAGAAGCCTGCTGCAAAGAAAGCTGTCGCAAAGAAAGCTGCAGCTAAGAAAGCCGCTGGACCAACTAAAGAAGAGATTGAAGCAGCACTTGCTCAACTTCCTGAAGCAGCGCGCGAACAAATTGTTAAGCAACAAATAAACGCAGAAGAGAGTAAAAACTCTCCAATAACTCCTGTAACGCCAAGCGTTCCACAAACTCCTTCATCACCGAACGCTCCAATGCCGCCACGTGCAGGAAATAATCCATTCGGTGGTGCGATTCCAAAGCCACCACGTGCAGGAAATAATCCATTCGGTGCAGCTGGTGCAATTCCGCGTCCACCACAAAGACAACTTCGTCCAGGACAACGTCCACCAATGACAGGACCACGTCCAGGATCGCAACGTCCAGGTTTTGCAGCGCGACCACAAAGTGGTGGCGATACAAGAGGACAGCGTCCAGGTGGATCAGGCGGACCAGGTGGGTTTAGACCAGGTGGCGCAGGTGGCGGAGCTCCTTACCGTCCGCAAGGTGCAGGTGCACCAGGTGGCGCACCAGGTGGTTCACCATTTAATCGCGGTGGCGGAGGTCGTCGTGGAAATGCCGGCGGCGCTTTCGGTAAAGGTGGCGGTAAGAAGAAGTCACAGAAGAGTAAGAAAGCGTTACGTGATGATTTTGAAAATATGG
>CAYPMF010000029.1:0-10833 GCA_964411805.1 uncultured Actinomycetes bacterium
GAACTGCGTAAACCAATAAAAAGAGCGCAAGAAATATGATTCGATCATAGGTTGAGAGGTGTATCCGAGTACGGCGATCTTCGTCTCGAACTCTGCTATTTGCCATCATTTTGCTCCCCGAATAGTAAAGGAACTTGCAATTTTATTCAGCGTCTTCTCGCTTGCTAGATAATCTTTAGTAGTTGCTCGAACTAATAAAACATAGATTTTTGAACGATCCTCCGAAACCATGGAGATTTGATTTATGGTCTGATCTATCCCATCACTTCCAATAAAGGAGAAAATGGTCTGCACTCCTCTGGCATTGCCTTGAACCGCCTCAAAATCATTTACAAGAGCGAAGTCTTGGGTTGCATTTCCATTATTGATCCATTTAGTAAGCGGAACAATGATGTCCCTAAGCGAGTTGTAAGAAATCGATTGGGTCTCATCTATAGTCAGTGCGCGAACACGAACATAAACAAGTGGACTTTTTGGAGAATTTAGTGAAAACACATCCTTGGGCGATGCGTCCCCTTTTCGCGAATAAGCTTCTTGCCACGAAACTAATGAGAGTCGATCAGCCGCGCCATTTGCCTTTGACTGCGCTTCGCGTTTATTTAAATCGTTTTGCGAAATCTTCTTCCAACCACTCGGCAGTGTGAAGTAAACCCCATCCTTTTTATCTTTGGCATAAAGTTGAGATGAAGCACATCCAGTAAGCGTTATGGATGTAAAAAGCGCAAATACAAATACCTTCTTGAAATTCATTTACTTAACTGGTTGTTCTGGAACAAAATCCACGCCAGCTTCTTTGCGTTGCGCTGGAGTGATTGGAGTTGGAGCGCCAGTAAGTGGATCACCGCCGCTGGCGGTCTTAGGGAATGCAATAACTTCACGAATCGATTCTGCTCCAGCAATTAGCGCGCAAAGGCGATCAAGACCTAAAGCAATTCCGCCATGCGGAGGTGGTCCGTAATTGAATGCTTCAAGAAGAAAACCAAATTTACTTTCGGCTTCAGCAGGGCTTAGGCCAATAGTTTTAAATACACGAGATTGGACATTGCGATCATGGATACGAATTGATCCACCACCGAGCTCAGTTCCATTTAAAACAATGTCATATGCATAAGCCAGTGCGCTGCCTGGGTCAGTATCAAAACTCTCTTTAAATTCTGGTTTTGGACCAGTGAAAGGGTGGTGAACCGCAGTCCAGCCACTATTCACATCAGTACTATCTACGCGTTCAAACATCGGCGCATCGACGATCCACACAAATTTCCATTGATTTTCTGGAATTAAATTAAATCGTCTTCCAATTTCAAGTCGAACAGCGCCGAGAAGATTTAGTGATGAAATTTTCTCGCCGGCAGCAAAGAAGATTGCATCTCCAGGCTTCGCCCCCATGTGCGATGCAACTCCTGCAATCTCGTTCTCACTCAAATTCTTAGCAACTGGACCAGTTAATTCACCATTTTCGCCAACCAAAATGTACGCAAGCCCTTTTGCGCCACGCGCCTTTGCCCAATCTTGCCAAGCATCTAATTCGCGACGAGGCGTACTTGCGCCACCTGGAGCAACAACCCCACCAACATAATCAGCTTGGAAAACTCTAAAGGTTGTATCTTTGAAGAAATCTGTAGCATCAACTAATTCGTTTTCAAATCTCAAATCAGGTTTATCGCTTCCAAAGCGATGCATAGCATCCCAATAAGTCATTCTTGGAATTGGATTTGGAATATCAAAGTTCAAAGTCGATTTAAAAACTCTGCGTAAAATCTTCTCTCCCACCGCCAAGATATCCTCTTGGTCGATAAATGACATTTCTATATCTAGCTGCGTGAATTCTGGTTGGCGGTCAGCGCGGAAATCTTCATCACGGAAACAGCGCGCAATTTGGTAATACTTCTCCATTCCAGCGACCATAAGCAATTGTTTAAATAGTTGTGGCGACTGTGGCAGGGCATACCAAGAGCCAGGTTGAAGTCGAACCGGAACTAGAAAATCTCGTGCACCTTCAGGGGTTGATCGAGTTAAATATGGTGTTTCAATTTCATGGAATTCTTCTTCGTCCATAACAGTTCGAATTGTCGAAGTAATCTTTGAACGAAGCCGTAAATTTCTTGCCGGCTCTTCTCGACGTAAATCTAAGTAGCGATACTTAAGTCGAACTTCTTCACTTATATTTGCAACATCCCCGCTATCGACAGGAAATGGAAGCGGTGCTGCCTCACTTAATACTTCTAGAGTTTTGCAATCAATTTCAATCTCACCCGTAGGTAGCGCCTTATTCTCATTCCCGGCCGGACGTACCCCGACTACACCTTTAACTAATACGCACCATTCCGCACGAAGTGACCCAGCAACTTTCTCATCGCTTATTACAACTTGTACTGATCCAGATATATCGCGCAAATCAATGAAAGCTACCCCTCCATGATCACGTCGTCGCGCTACCCAACCCGCGAGAATTACTTCTTGGCCTGCGTTCTCCCTGCGGAGATGGCCGGCATAGGCGTTGCGAATCATTTCTTTTACTCTCTAATCCAATTATTTGTTGAGTTCGTCTTTTAAGGCGCTCAGTCTAACTTCTTTTTCTTCCCCAGTTTTCATTGTTTTGAGCACTGCATTACCGCTAGAAATTTCATCAGAACCAATAACAACAACATACTGCGCCCCAGCTTTATCAGCCGCCTTCATAGAGCCTTTTAACGCCCTATCCCCATATGCCATATCTGCAGAAATGCCAGCGCTTCGTAAATCATTTAACAGTTTTGCAACGTAGCTCTTACTCTCTTCACCGAGTGAAATAAGAAATACTTTTGCAACACTTGGATTTACAGTCAGATCTATAAGACCTTCTACTTCCATAGCTAAAAGGACTCGATCTACACCAATGCCAAAGCCAATTCCAGAAAGATCTGCGCCGCCTAATTCACGCATCAATCCGTCATATCTTCCGCCGCCACCAATTCCCGATTGCGCCCCTAAGCCTGGATGGCTAAATTCAAATGTTGTGCCAGTGTAATAATCAAGCCCTCGAACCATGTTTGAATTAATATTGAAATTAATATTCAATTCTTTCAAAAGTTTTTGAACACTCTCAAACTTTTCCTTACTTGCAGCCGTTAGGTAATCAAGCAACTTTGGAGCCTTCTTCATTGCCTCTGCAATTTCGGGTCTTTTATCATCAAAAATTCTAAGGGGATTTAATTTTGCTCGCTCTTGAGTTTCTTCATCCAGATTTAATTTTGAAATATATGAAACTAAATCCTTACGATGGGCCGCTCGACTTTCTGCATCACCAAGTGAGGTTATTTCTAGAACGTAGTTTTTTAATCCAAGTTTCTTAAATGCTCTATCCGCAACTGCAATCACTTCAACATCAATTTCTGGATCGCTAAGCCCAATTGCTTCGATACCAACTTGGTAAAATTGACGATAACGCCCCTTCTGAGGTCGCTCCGCTCTGAAATATTGGCCGGAGTACCAAACTTTTACTGGCAGCTGTCCTTTATCTAAGTTATTTTCAATGACAGAGCGCATTACTCCCGCTGTGCCTTCAGGTCTAAGAGTTATTGAACGTCCGCCACGATCTTCGAATGTATACATCTCTTTTCTAACAACATCAGTTGATTGACCAACTCCACGTTCAAAGAGTTCGGTTTCTTCAAATACTGCGAGTTCCATCATTTGATAGCCAGAAATTTGAGCTTCGTTGGTTAATAGATTTCTGATATTTTGAAAGTAAATTGAGGCAGGAGCTATATATTCGCTTACACCCTTTGGCGCCTGGAACTTAGTCATCGTTACTGGCCGCCTTCTCTGCTCAATAAAAAATCATCCTGTAAATATGGATTTTTATTTCTTTCGCGCGCAATTGTAGTTTGCGCTCCATGTCCAGGCAGGACAATTAGCTCATCTGGGAGTGGCAGAACCTTATTTTCAAGGGTTCGCTTCATATCTGCCATTGAGCCACTCGGCATATCTGTTCTGCCAATGGCCCCGGCAAATAGGACATCGCCCGAAATCAAATGGCTCTCATCGATCTTAAACATTGCAGAACCAGCCGTATGGCCAGGAGCGTGAATTGATTCAATTTTAAATCCCGCAAGTTCAAATTTCTCGCCGCCTTTTAGTACTGTTAATTTCTCGGGCTCAACAAATTTTTGTATTGCAAATGCTTTAATTAATTGTTCGGTAGGACCTCCTCGCATAATCACTTGATATGGATCTAGAAGTGCTCCGCGATCTTTTGAATGAATCATTGCTGGTATTCCATAGCCATCCGCTAATGGAACAACTGAAAAGGTATGGTCGAGGTGGCCATGGGTGAGAATCACCGCAATTGGTTTTAGATTCTTCTCTTGTAACGTTTTTGTTATAGGAGCCATCAAATTTGGTTGTGAGATTCCCGGATCCACAATAAAACATTCTGAGTTGTTCTTTGGAGCGATAATCCAGCAGTTAGTCTCAAAATAAGGCGCTACTACGCTCTCGATTATCACCCTTTACTCCCTCGCTTTAACCCGCATTTCGCATCAGAAATGAGGCAAAATTTTCCAAAGACCAAGGCAAAGAGTACCTTTGGCTCTCCACAGTAAGTGGAAAGTGCCAGCAATACGAGAACGTGATGGCTCCAACTTTAAGTTGAGTCAGATCGCGCAACGAAAGGTAGAACGATGGAAATTAACCCAATAGATTTGGCAAAAGATTTAGCAAAAACTCAAGTGAGCGCCGCATCTGCGCTTATTGGTGATCCGTCAAAGTTCGGTCGCGTTGCAGAAGATGGCACGGTATATGTAAAGACCACCACTGGTGAGCGTGCAGTTGGATCCTATCCAGGCAAGAGCAATGAAGAAGCTCTGCAATATTTCGTTCGCAAATTCGAAGCTGTTGCATCTGAAGTTGCGCTACTAGCAGCTCGTATCAAATCAGGGGCGATGGTTCCATCTGATGCGCATGAAGCGGTCTCTAAATTGCGCGAACAAATTTCAAATCTAAATGGAGTTGGCGATTTAGCAACTCTTGCAACTTCTGTTGAGCAACTTCCATCATTGATTTCAGAGCATGAAGGTGCTTACCATGAACGCAAAGCAGTTGAGGCAGCCGTACGCGAAGCAAAGAAAGCTGCTGCTCTATTAGAAAAGCAAAAGATCGTTGAAGCTGCAGAAGCCCTTATTGATGCAACCTCATGGAAAGTTTCTAGTGAGAAGCTCAAGGAGCTCCTTGCCGCTTGGAAAGCAGCCCCAAGGCTAGATAAAGCGACTGATGGAGAACTTTGGAAACGCTTCTCGGCGGCTCGAAACAAATTTGATAAACGACGCCGCGCTCACTTTGCAAACTTAGACACTGCTCAAAAAGAGGTAGCTAATAAGAAAGAGGAGCTTGTAAAGAAGGCTCAAGAATTAGCAAACTCTAAAGATTGGCTTGCAACAGCAAATAAGTTTAAAGATTTGATGGCTGCCTGGAAGGCTTCTGGTCGCGGTAAGTCTGCAAGCGATACAAAATTGTGGGCGCAATTTAAAGAGGCGCAAGATACTTTCTTCGCAGCTAAGAATGCTGATCTAGAGAAGCGCAGCGTAACTATGGAGCAAAATCTTGCTAAGCGCGAAGAGTTAATTCCTAAATTTGAAGCTTTGCTACCTATTTCTAATCTACAAAGTGCACGAAAAGAATTTCGCAACTTAATGGATCAATGGACCAAGATTGGTATGACTGATCGTAAAAAGCGTGCCGAACTTGATGCTCGTGTAGATAAAGTTGAGAGCGCAATAAAGGAATTGGTAGAAGAACATAATCGACGTACCGATCCAACAGCGATTGCTCGGGCAAACGATGTCGTTAAAGGTCTTATAGATGCAATTGCCTCATATGAAGAACAAGCTCAGAAGGCAGAGGCTGCTGGAAATTCTGCAAAGGCAATGGTTGCTCGTGAAGCTGCAGCCGCTCGTCGCGCTTGGCTAGAAGAAGCGCAAAAGGGTCTTGCAGACTTTAAAAAATAATTAATTGTTTGTAACGCGATAAACGTCATAAACACCGGCAACAGCTCGAACCGCTGCTAAAACCACATCCAAATGAGAAGCGTCGGCCATTTCAAAGGTAAATCTTGAGATAGCAGTGCGATCCTTTGATGTAGTTACTGATGCATTCAAGATATTTACATGTTGATCAGATAGCGCTTTAGTTAAATCAGATAGCAGTCGAGCTCGGTCCAGAGCTTCGACTTGAATATTTACCAAGAAAAGAGTCTTCACTGACTCATTCCATTTAACTTTTACTAATCGGTCGCCTTGTCTACTTTCCAAATCACTCAAATTGGTGCATTTGGCTCGATGTACTGATACCCCATTCCCTCTCGTGATGAAACCAACAATTTCATCACCCGGCACCGGAGCGCAACAACGAGCCAACTTAACTAGTACATCATCCACTCCTTCAACATCAATACCGGAAGTAGATCGCTTTGAACCTTCAGTTCGAATAACTGAATGGAGTTCTGGTTCGTGATGTTCAAGATCCTCTTCCTCTAGTCCAACCTTCGAAACTAATTTTTCAATTACAAATTGTGCGCTTATGTGGCCATTGCCGACTGCGGCATACATGGATTCCACATCTGAATAATGCAAATCATGGGAAAGTTCGAGAAATGCTTGACCTGCAAATATTTTTTGGAGCGGTAAGCCAGCTTTACGCATCTGACGAGCTATCGACTCGCGACCTGCATCTATAGCTTCTTCTTTACGCTCTTTGGAGAACCAAGCTTTAATTTTTGAACGTGCGCGCGGTGAGCTAACAAAGTTCAACCAATCACGACTAGGCGCTGCATTTGGGTTTTTATTTGTTACAACCTCAACCACGTCACCATTTACAAGCTTGGATTCCAATGGAACTAATTTGCCATTTACCTTGGCGCCTACGCATTTATTTCCAACTTCGGTATGAACTGTGTAAGCAAAGTCGACTGGTGTACTACCAGCAGGAAGAGCAATCACAGAGCCCGCAGGAGTGAATACAAAAACTTCGGGAGTTTTTAAATCGTAACGAAGCGTGTCTAAAAATTCGCCAACATCTTCAGTATCTTGTTGCCATTCGTGAAGTTGTTTTAACCAGAGCATTTCGGGGTTCTCATTTCGCTCCCCTTTGCCCTCTTTATATTTCCAGTGTGCAGCAATACCGTATTCAGCGCGGTTGTGCATATCAAAAGTTCTAATTTGAATTTCGACTGCCTTACCGCCTGGGCCAATCACAGTCGTATGGAGTGATTGGTATAAATTAAATTTTGGCATGGCGATGTAATCTTTAAATCGACCCGGAACCGGAGACCACCTTGCATGGATCGCGCCGAGTACTGCATAACAATCGCGAACATTGTCCACGAGTACTCGAATACCAACTAAATCATAAATTTCATTAAATTCGCGACCTCGGACAACCATTTTTTGATAAACGCTATACAAATGTTTCTGACGGCCAACAACGGTTGCTTCTATTCCGTCTAAAGCCAAATCCCCTTGTACTGCTGTAATTATCTCTTCTGTTAATTTGGCACGAGCAGGGTTTCGTTCAGTAACTAATCTTTCAATTTCATCATATTTCTTCGGCTCGAGCGTCTTGAAGGAGAGATCTTCTAACTCCCACTTTAAAGTGCTCATACCTAATCGATTAGCAAGCGGTGCATAAATATCTAATGTTTCTCGAGCCTTCCGCGTCGCCGATTCCACTGGAACGAATTGCCATGTTCTCGCGTTATGTAAGCGATCAGCAAGTTTTATAACTAAAACTCGAATATCTCTAGACATTGCAATAACCATCTTGCGAAGTGTTTCTGCTTCTGCAGTTGGGCCATAAGTCAATTTGTCTAACTTTGTAACACCATCTACTAGTGAAGCGACTTCATTTCCAAAATCTTTCTTTACTAATTCAAGTGAATATGAAGTATCTTCAACCGTGTCATGTAAGAGTGCGGCGCTTAGCGTTGAACTATCTAGTCCGATATCGGCAAGAATTTCTGCGACAGCAACTGGATGAGTTATATATGGTTCACCAGATTTACGAAGTTGACCTTCATGCGCTTTTTTTGCGACTTCATATGCGCGTTCAATTAAATTGAGCGCATCATTTGTGGCATCTGGATGGAGCGCTTTGTATCGCGCAGTTAATCCAAAAAGTAAGGCCTCCACTCTCCTAGTTTAGGTGAGTGGAGGCCTAGATTTATTTCTAATTACTTGCGCTTACGTTTTGGTTGATTGCGAGGACCGCGTGCCCAATTCGACTTTGTAGATGAACCAGCGCTTACAACTGACTCATTTCGAGTTTCAGATGATGCTGAAGTTGTGTGTTGCGCCGTGCGCTTAGCAATCGACTTCATCGCTGGTTCGCGCTCACGGAGTGATGCAAGAATTGGAGTTGCAATAAATACAGATGAGTAAGTACCTGTTGCAAGACCAATAAATAGAGCCAGTGAAAGATCCTTCAAGGTTCCGGCGCCAAGCAGACCAGCGCCAACGAAAAGGATTGAACCGACTGGAAGAAGTGCTGTTAGAGATGTGTTGAACGAACGTACCAATGTTTGGTTGACAGCTAAGTTTGCCGCTGTTGAATATGTAGTGCGACCAACTGTTGAAATATTCTTCGTATTTTCTCGAACTTTATCGAATACAACTACTGTGTCATAAAGCGAGTAACCAAGAATCGTTAAGAAACCAATAACGGTTGCTGGAGTTACATCAAATCCAACTAGTGCATAGATTCCAACAGTGATGAAAACGTCATGAATAACTGCAATGATTGCAGCGATCGCCATCTTTGACTCGAATGCAAGTGCTAGGTAAATCATTACAACAAGGATGAATCCAAAGAGGCCATAAAGCGCCTTCTTTGTAATTTCTTTACCCCAAGAAGGGCCAATTAATTGCGTATCAATTGATTCTTGAGAGACTCCAAAAGTTGTTGATAGTGAAGCTTTAACTCCGTCGAAAGATGGAAGAGATCCAGTTTGGATTCGAATCTTATTTCCGCCAATTTTTTGAACGACCGTCTCAGAAGTTACGCCGGCTTTTTCGATTGCAGCCCGACCATCAGCGATGGTTGCTCCATCTTTTGTAATTGTGAAGACCGAACCACCCTTGAATTCAATTCCAAGTGAGAGCCCTTTCACGCCTAGCGCCAAACCTGATGCAAGGATTAAAAGTAAAGAGAGTGCATACCAACGACGGCGCTTTCCAACGATATCGAATGATTTTTCACCGCGATATAGACGACCGCCAATACCTGAAAGACCCATTTATGCACCTACCTTCTCAACTAAACCTAAGCTCTTAGGTGAAAGTCCTGACAAAGCCCCACCAGTGTTGTAGAACTTCAGCCTTGCCAACAGAGTTACGAGCGGTTTTGTAAAGTAGAAGACAACAACTAGGTCAACAATGGTTGTTAGACCAAGTGTGAAAGCGAAACCACGAACGCCACCAACTGCAAAGAAATAGAGCATCACGGCGGCAATTAGCGAAACAAAGTCGGCCACAATAATTGTATGGCGAGCACGCTTCCATCCGCTCTCGACTGCAGAACGAAGTGATTTTCCTTCGCGAACTTCATCACGAATACGTTCGAAATAGACGATAAATGAGTCAGCCGTAATACCAATTGAAACAATAGCTCCTGCAATTCCAGCAAGTGTAAGCGTAAAACCAATCCACTTACCAAGAAGTGCAAATGAAAGAAGTGAAATTATTGATGCAACTATCAAAGAGCCTACAGAAACTAGGCCAAGACCTCTGTAATAAAGAAGTGAGTAAATGATCACGAGTAACAGGCCTAGACCTCCAGCGATTAGACCAGCATGAAGTTGATCTGTTCCAAGTGTTGGAGAAACTTGAAGTACTTCACCTTGATCAAAAGCAAGTGGTAGCGCGCCGTACTTAAGTACATTTGCAAGATCAGAAGCATCGGTCTGTGTGAAGTTTCCAGTGATCTGGGCATTTCCACCAGTAATCGCTTGAATAATTCTTGGAGCTGAAACCACTAAACCATCCAGCACGATAGCTAATTGATTTTGTGGAGCAGGCAAACTTGTGATTGCAGAAGTAACTGAACCAAACTTGGAAGTTCCTTCGCCATTAAATGTAAGCATTACATACCAACCAGAAGATCCCTGTTGGTCTATCGCAGCGGATGCTTTAGAAACCATTGAGCCTAGAACTTGCGCTGGTCCCAAAATGTATTTATTTGCTCCATTGCGAGAACAAGAAACAATTGTGTCTGCTGGAGCATCAGTTGAGCCACCTTGAAGATTTGCAGCATTTGAACAATCAAGGGCTGCAAACTTCGCATTTAATTCATTAGTAACACCATTTGGAAGAGTTGCGTTCTTAGCAGTTGAACCTGCGCTCTTAGCTGTTGCATTTCCTTCAGCTAAAACTTGGCGGAAGCGAAGTTCAGCCGTTTGACCTACAAGTTGAACAATTCTTTGGCCAGTCTGTCCTGGAACTGAAATAACAATCTGACGATTAACGCCGGAGCCTTGAGCAGTTACTTCGCTTTCTGCAACGCCAAGAGAGTTAACACGTTGGCGAATAATTCCGACCGCTTGGTCGATTGCGCCAACAGTTACCTTTCCGCCCTCACTTGCGCGTGGGGTTAACGTAACGCTAGTTCCGCCACGAAGGTCGAGACCTAATTTGATCTTTGCTGCACCTTGGATAAATGCAAGTGCAGAGAACGCGACGATTGCCAATAATAAAATTGCAATGGTGCGGGTTGGGCGGCCATGGCCGCTCGCTGTTTTTGTAGGGTTCACAGACATAGAGGTGAATTCTAAGCGTCTTCGGCAGTTGTGTCGAAAAGCGAGACGAG
>CAYPMF010000030.1:0-10738 GCA_964411805.1 uncultured Actinomycetes bacterium
ATTGACGTATTTTTCTTTGCAATTGATTCGAATCAGTCGACTCTAGAATCAAAAGAACGTAAAGAGTTGGAAAAAGCGGTAAAGATTTTGGGTGATACCAAGATGAGTGCAATTGCAAGGTTTGAAGCTGCAACTACCGATGAAATCAAAAGTATTTTTTATAAAAACCCTACGCGCAGATATATAGGTAAGAGCAGTTCGTATCCACTTTACGTGGAGCGACAACTCGCACTTTTTGGATCTTGGTATGAATTCTTTCCAAGAAGTGAAGGAGCGATTAAGAATAAAGATGGTTCAATTACATCTGGCACTCTTAAAACTTCAGTAGCTTCTCTTGATCGGGTAGCGAAAATGGGATTTGATATTTTGTATCTGCCACCAGTTCATCCAATAGGTAAAACCTTCAGAAAAGGAAAGAACAACTCCCTGACGCCAGATGAAAGTGATCCAGGTGTGCCATGGGCTATCGGTTCGGAAGCTGGCGGACATGATGCGATTAACCCTGAACTTGGCACTATAAAAGATTTTGAAGATTTTGTTAAGGCAGCAAATAAATTAGATATTGAAGTTGCAATGGATTTTGCTCTGCAAGTTTCACCAGATCATCCATGGGTAAAGGCGCATCCAAATTGGTTCACAACTAGGCCAGATGGCTCAATTGCGTATGCAGAGAATCCTCCGAAGAAGTATCAAGATATTTATCCAATTAATTTCGATAAAGATTATGAGGGCATCAAGAGCGAAGTAGTAAGTATTTTACGATTCTGGATTGATAAGGGAGTAAAAATATTTCGCGTTGATAACCCCCACACTAAACCAGTTATTTTCTGGCAAGAAGTTATTGGCGAGATCAATAAAGCAAATCCAGAGATAATTTTCTTAGCAGAAGCTTTTACTAGGCCCGCAATGATGCATTCACTTGGTAAGGCTGGATTCCAACAGTCATACACCTACTTCACTTGGCGCACTTCTAAGGAAGAGTTAATGGATTATGGAACAGAAGTGGCAAAGAGCAGTAGCGCATTCTTTAGACCGAATTTCTGGGTTAATACGCCAGATATTTTGCCCTTCCATTTACAAAATGGAAATCCAGCAATGTTTGCAATTCGAGCACTTCTTGCTTCAACGCTGACGCCATCCTGGGGAATGTATGCCGGTTACGAACTTTATGAACATGTGAGATTTAAAGAGGGCGGTGAAGAATATAAAGATAGCGAGAAGTATGAGATTAAAGTGCGCGATTGGGCAGGAGCTCAAAAACTTGGGATGACTCTCGCGCCTTATATTGCTCAGTTAAATCAAATTCGAAAGAACAATTCTGCACTTCAACAACTTCGCAATTTAGAATTTCATTCCACTGATTCACCAGCAATCATCGCTTACTCAAAACGCGATGGCGATAATTTAATTCTAATAACGGTAAATCTCGATCCAAGTAGAGTTCAAGAGACAATGGTTCATTGGAATATGTTTGCCCTTGGACTTCCAGAGGGATCTTTCAAGGTTACCGATCTATTGAGTGGAGAATCAATGGAATGGTCAGACCATACTTTTGTCCGATTGGATCCAGCCCGTCCTCATGGAACCGTTGGCCACGTAGTTAAGGTGCAGTTATGAACTTTTTGAAGAGAGTATTTAAGAGCGAAGAAAGCGCATCACAAAAGGTCTCATTTCTAAATCCAAATTCAACCCTTGGTGAATTAGATCTATATTTAATTGGCGAAGGTAGACATGAAGAACTTTGGAAAGTCCTTGGCGCGCATATAAAGCGCGAAAAGTCCGGCGAATTAGTTGGAACTGCGTTTTCAGTCTGGGCGCCAAATGCGAGAGCTGTAAGTTTAATTACTGATTTAAATTATTGGGATAAGAGCACCAATCCGATGATTCCAAATGGTCACACAGGAATTTGGGAGATATTTGTTCCAGGATGTGGCCCAAATGTTTGTTATAAATTTGCAATTCAAGGTGCTGATGGCAGGTGGGTAGATCATGCCGATCCAATGGCCCGTGCAACAGAACATCCACCACACACCGCATCTGTTGTAACTGAATCAAACTATAAATTTAACGATCAAGCTTGGATGACAAAACGAGCTGAAACGCAATATTGGAAAGCGCCAGTTTCAATTTATGAAGTGCATCTTGGTTCCTGGAAACCAGGTCTTGGATATACCGCTCTTGCAACTGAATTAGTTAATTATGTAAAAGAGATGGGCTTTACTCACGTTGAGTTTTTGCCGATAACTGAGCATCCATATGCACCATCTTGGGGTTATCAAGTTACCTCTTTTTATGCACCTACTTCACGCTTTGGTTCACCAGATGAATTTAAATATTTGGTTGATCAATTGCACGCCGCAGGAATTGGCGTTCTTATTGACTGGGTCCCAGCACACTTTCCAAAAGATGAGTGGGCCTTGGCAAGATTTGATGGCACCGCTTTATATGAGCATGCCGATCCAAGAAAAGGCGAGCACCCAGACTGGGGCACTTACATCTTCAATTTTGAGCGCAATGAAGTTAGAAATTTCTTAGTTGCAAGCGCTGTTTATTGGCTTTCAGAATTTCATATTGATGGCATTCGCGTTGATGCTGTGGCATCAATGCTCTACCTGGATTACTCACGCAAAGATGGTGAGTGGATTCCAAATGAGCATGGTGGCCGCGAAAATATTGGCGCTGTTAAATTCCTACAAGAGCTAACTGCAACTTGTTATAAGAAATTTCCAGGCGTGATGATGATCGCCGAAGAATCAACCGCTTGGGGTGGAGTTACTAAAGGAACCGACGGTGGCGGCCTTGGCTTTGGTTTCAAATGGAATATGGGCTGGATGCATGACACCTTGGAATATATAAAACATGAGCCAATTCATCGCATGTATCACCATAATGAGATTACCTTCTCAATTCTTTATGCCTGGTCAGAAAACTTCTTACTTCCATTTTCACATGATGAAGTTGTTCATGGAAAAGGTTCGCTACTAGATCGCATTCCAGGTGATCGCTGGCAGAAACTCGCGACTCTGCGTGCGCTTTATGGATATATGTGGGCACATCCAGGTAAGAAATTATTATTTATGGGTTGTGAATATGCACAAAATGATGAGTGGAAAGCCAGCCAATCACTGGATTGGCATTTGGTTGAATATGACGAACATCGTGGAGTGCAAAGTTCAGTTCGCGATATGAATGAGATTTACAAGAGCCGCACAGCGCTTTGGGAACGCGATATTTCACCTGAAGGATTTAGTTGGTTAGTTGGTGATGATGGCGCTGGAAACACCATGGCATTTGCGAGATACGATAATAATTCTCGCGCACTTGTTTGTATTACAAATTTTTCACCAGTGCCGCATGAACAATATAAATTGCCACTTCCTTTTGCAGGTAAATGGACCGAGATATTAAATACAGATGATTTGAAATATGGCGGCTCTGGAGTAATTAATTCTGATATTCATGTAATCAATGAGGGGCTACACGGATATGCCGCACAGACCACACTAAGACTTCCGCCGTTAGCAACAATTTGGTTGGAATTACAGATATAGTCCGTAGTTATGGCTGCCGGAGATCAACGCTTTCTTGGTGCGCATCCGACAGAAGAAGGAACTAACTTCGCAATCTGGGCCGCTGCTGCTTCAAGAGTCGAGCTCTGCTTCTTTGATGATGTTAATGGAAATTTAGTTGAAACTAAGCATGAATTAACCCATCGAAATGGCCCGGTTTATCACGGTTATTTTCCAGGGATAAAGCCAGGGCAACGTTATGGCTTTCGCATCGATGGAGAATGGAATCCGGCACGTGGTTGGCGCTTTAATCCAAACAAATTATTGATTGATCCAAATACCCATCTGCTTGCCGGGGATATTAAATATGTCCCAGAGATTTACAGTCATAGCGCATCTGATGGCAATGGGACTGGAAATATAACGATTAAGGATGAACGCGATAATGCTCGCTTTGTCCCTCATTCAGTAGTGACTGAAAATGTGAAGAGCGATGGCGTCCGACTTCGCACACCTTGGTCAAAGACAGTTATTTACGAGGCACATGTCCGGGGCCTTAC
Organism: uncultured Actinomycetes bacterium; assembly: GCA_964411805.1. Classification (GTDB taxonomy): domain Bacteria; phylum Actinomycetota; class Actinomycetes; order Nanopelagicales; family Nanopelagicaceae; genus AAA044-D11. The sequence goes on from CAYPMF010000030.1 coordinate 4,070, forward strand.
CGAATTTAATCTAGATATCCCAGAGAATGAACGCGGAACTTATAAAGCGCTTTCGCATCCAAGTGTTATTAAATATTTAAAAGAGTTGGGTGTTACAGCCCTTGAATTACAACCCATTCATCATTTTATTACCGAACCGATAATCGCCTCACGTGGCCGTCAAAATTACTGGGGCTACAACCCAATCGCATTTTCAGCCCCACACCGTGCGTATGCGGCAACCGAAAACCCGATCACCGAACTCCGTGATGCTGTATCAACTCTTCATGAAAATGGGATCGAAGTAATTCTTGATGTTGTCTATAACCATACTGCAGAGGGTGGTGTTGGTGGACCAACACTTTCATTCCGTGGCATTAATAGCAAAGGCTATTACCGCCGCATCACCGGTGATATTTATGATGATGTAACTGGTTGTGGAAATACAATTGATGCAGCCAGCCCATTTGTGGTTCGTATGATTACTGACTCACTTCGTTGGTGGTGTGAAGCTATTGGTATTGATGGTTTTAGATTTGATCTCGCATCTGCGCTGGCTCGCCGCCAAGGTGAGATTGATGGAATTAGCGCATTAATTGTTTCAATAGTTTCAGATCCAATTCTTCGTGAACGTAAATTAATTGCTGAACCATGGGATGTTCAGGGATATGCACTTGGCGCATTCCCATATCCATGGCGCGAGTGGAATGATCAATATCGAGATGTAGTACGTAAGTTTTGGCTCCATGGTTACACGCTAAAACCTGGCGATATGGCTACCCGGTTAAGTGGATCGCATGACATTTTTTATTATCGCGGACCAAATTCATCGATTAACTTTTTAACAGCACATGATGGTTTCACGATGGCAGATTTGACGATGTATAACGAGAAGCACAACGAAGCAAACGCGGAAAATAATCGCGATGGAACAAATAATAACCATTCTTGGAATTTAGGTGTTGAAGGCCCAACCGATGATGTTGGAATAAATATCGGCCGCCGTACTTTGCATAAGAGTTTATTAGCTTCGTTAATAATGTCTGCAGGCGTGCCAATGATTCTTATGGGTGATGAAATTGGTAGAACTCAATCTGGTTCTAACAATGCCTATTCGCTTCCGTTAGATGAATCTGGCGGCCTACGAGGCGAAGATTCATTTAATGGTGGTTGGGCGCTAAATTGGGAGCGCTCTGAGAAAGAGAATGATCTACTTGAAACAACTAAAACTCTAATTTCACTTCGTAAAGAATATTTAGCCCCAGTTGCTCGCACCTTCTTCACTGGCGAGTTAGATTTAAATACCAGTCGTAAAGATTTAGCTTGGTTTAATTTAAACGGCGAGGAGATGGACTCTGAAGATTGGCAGGATGTAGAGACTAAGACATTGAGTATGTATGTCGAAGCTACTTCAGATCAGGGTCTTTTAATGTTGCTAAATGCGGAATCTAAAGATGTTGAGTTCACATTACCTGAAGGCAAATGGGGTAGCGCCTATCGCACAGTATTTGATTCAAATGAATCAGTTGTTAATTATGAGCCGAAGTTAGCCCAGCCAAAGGGCAAGGCAATCGTGGCTCCGCACGGTATTCAAATTTGGTTTGTTAACCGCGGTTAAGCAGTAACAATCTGTCCTTTTCCAACAACAACAATTCCACTTGGTGAAACTGTAAATCTCTCTCGATCACGTTCATGATCAATACCAATTTCAGCTCCTGGTTCAACTATTACATTTTTATCCAAGATCGCATTTCTAATAATTACATTGCTACCGATACGAACAGATGGCATTAATACAGAACCTTGAATAAGGGCTGATGGCTGTACTTGGACATCAAAAGAGACAACAGATCTCTCGACTCTAGAACCGGCGATAATCGAACCGGCACCCACGATTGAATCTACTGCTGTGCCATTTTCAGAGAATTTTGCTGGAGGCAACGGTGGCAGGGTAGTTAGTACTGGCCATTCACGGTTGTAAAGATTAAAGATTGGGTGGATTGAAACTAAATCCATATGCGCCTCATGATAGGCATCGATACTTCCTACATCGCGCCAATATCCATGGTCACGCTCAGTTTCACCCGGAACATGGTTATTTGTGAAGTCATAAGCTGCAGCTAATCCGCGGCTTGTTAAGAGTGGAATGATATTTGTGCCAAGGTCATGCTTACTGTTCTCATCTTTTGCATCTTCGAGGAGCGCTTCCTGCATAACTTTGCGATCAAAAATATAGTTACCCATTGATACCAAGGTGTAATCCTCGGCGCCAGGAATAGCAGGCGGATCTTTTGGCTTTTCATGAAATGCCTTGATGGTGATTCCATCTGCAGCCAATTCAATGCAACCAAATTCGGATGCATCTTTTCTCTTAATTCTAATCGCCGCAACAGTTACACCAGCTTCATGATCGCGATGGAATTGGAACATTTGACCCGGATCCATTCGATATACGTGGTCAGCTCCAAACACTAAAACGTAATCAGGGTTCTCATCATGAATTAAATTAAAGTTTTGCAAAATTGCATCAGCGCTTCCGGTATACCAACGTGGACCAAGACGTTGTTGCGCAGGAACTGGAGTTACATAATTATCCAAAAGGGAAGACATGCGCCAAGTTGTAGTTATGTGTCGGTCAAGTGAGTGAGATTTATATTGAGTTAACACCGCAATCTTTCGCATATTGGCATTAACCAAATTTGAAAGAACAAAATCAATTAAACGATAAGCGCCACCGAATGGGACTGCGGGCTTTGCGCGATCCTGTGTTAACGGCATTAGTCGCTTACCTTCGCCGCCAGCCAAGACGATGGAGAGGAGATCATGTCTGCTTGGCATGGAGTTAAGTTACTCCTAAAACTAACCTAAGATAAGAGGCCAAACGATTTTGTTATTAACTCGTTAGGTTTGGATGAATTGGAGATAGAGATGAAGGTTGGACTCGTTACAAAGGAGTGGGAGCCTCATATCTATGGTGGCGCAGGCGTTCACATCAAATATTTGACCAAATCATTGACCAAATTAATTGATACGCAAGTTCACTGCTTCGGCGAACCAAGGCCAGATGCCATCGGCTATGACCTTTCAGATAGCGAGAAAGCGCTAAACCCAGCTCTTCAAGCCCTAATCACCGATTTAAATATTGCCGAGAACTTAAAGGACGTGGATTTAGTACATTCTCATACTTGGTATGCCAATATGGCAGGACACTTTGCAAAGCTTTTACATGGAAAGCCACATGTAATTTCTGCCCACTCACTTGAACCAGATCGCCCTTGGAAAGAGGAGCAGATTGGCGGCGGATACCGAATCTCATCTTGGGCTGAGAAGACTGCTTACGAGAGCGCTGATGCCATTATTGCGGTAAGCCAAGGTATGCGCCGTGATGTACTTCGCGCCTATCCAAATTTAGATCCAAATAAAGTTCATGCGATCCTAAATGGAATCGATACTGAAAAATATCAACCAAGGCCAAGTGCAGAACTTTTAGCAAAATATGGCATTAATGGTCGATACGCAATCTTTGTTGGTCGTATTACCCGCCAAAAAGGCCTTGCACATTTACTTCGCGCATGGAAAGAAGTTAATCCCGAGTTTGGTTTAATTCTTGCTGCGGGAAGTCCAGATGAGCCTGGTATCGGCAAAGAGGTAGCAGATGCAATTGCCGAACTTCAAAGAGATAGAACAAATGTCTGGTGGTTTGAGAAGATGTTGCCACAGGATGAGGTCATATCACTCCTATCGAGCGCAGATTTATTTATCTGTCCTTCAATATATGAACCACTCGGAATCGTAAATTTGGAGGCGATGGCATGTGAGACTGCAGTACTTGCCTCAGATGTTGGGGGAATTCCAGAAGTAGTTGCAAATGGCGAGACCGGAGAGTTGATTCATTACGAGAAAGATGGCGCAAAATTTGAGGCTGCTTTCACTGAACGAATCAATTCGCTGATGGCTGATCCTGAGAAGTTAACGAAATTTGGAAAGGCAGGGCGCGCACGTGCCATTGCAAATTTCTCCTGGGATTCGATTGCCAAGGAGACGGTAGCTCTCTACCAAAGCCTGCTTAAGTGATTTAGTTGAAATTTCAACTAAATTGGGTGTAGCCTTCCGACTATGTCAAAGACCCCAGCTCTCTATATCGGCCATGGCGCTCCCATGCTCTTGGATGATCCAGTTTGGAGCGGTCAACTTTCGCAATGGGCTAATCAATTAGATAAGCCAAAGGGAATTCTTGTTGTAAGCGCGCATTGGGAATCTGCACCACTAACAATTGGTTCAACCGATACTGGTACACCACTTATATATGACTTCGGTGGCTTTGATCCAAAGTATTACCAAATGACTTACAACGCTCCTGGAGCTCCAGAATTAGCAGCTCGTGTAAAGGGATTGATAGGCGAGAGCGTTCATCAAGATCCAAAGCGTGGCCTTGATCATGGCGCTTGGGTACCACTGAAGATTATGTTCCCAAATGCAGATGTTCCAGTCTTGCAAATGTCGATCCCAACCTTTGATCCACAAAAGCTCTTTGAAATTGGAAAGAAGTTAGCGCCACTTCGCGATGAAGGATATTTAATAATTGGAAGTGGTTTTTTAACTCACGGATTACCATTTTTAAGAGATTGGTCAATTGATGCAACTCCTCCGGGCTGGAGCGCCGAGTTTGATATTTGGGCGAAGGAAGTTTTAGAGCGTGGCGCGATTGATGAGTTGATGAACTACAAGGCGCTCGCACCAGGTCTGCCATATGCGCATCCAACGGTTGAGCACTTTGCACCAATCTTTATCTCACTGGGCGCTGGCGGCGACGCTGAAGCCGCGCCAACGATGAAGATCGATGGCTATTGGATGGGCTTAGCTAAGCGCTCCTTTGAAGTCGCCTAAGAAATCCTTCTTAAATTCATAGAACTCTTTATTTTCAATCGCTATGCGCATTTGATCAACAAGGCGCACGATAAAGCGCTCATTATGAATTGTGGCCAAGGTTGAGGCCAACATCTCTTTAGCGCGAAATAAGTGGTTTAAATAGGCAGCTGTGTAGTTGGTACAGGTATAGCAATCGCAGCTCTCATCTATTGGGCTAAAGTCTCGAGTAAAGCGGGCATTAGTTAAATTAACTTGGCCTTTACGGGTAAAGACTGCGCTAGTTCTTGCCTTGCGCGATGGTGCAACGCAATCAAAGGTATCTGCTCCAGCCTCAACGCCAACAAATAAATCTTCAGGTTCGCCAATTCCAAGTAAGTGGCGCGGTTTATCCTTCGGAAGTTCAGAAGTCATCCAGCCAACAATTGTTCCAAGGCTTTCTTTATCTAGCGCGCCGCCAAGGCCAAAGCCGTCGAAGCTAACTCCATCTTCAGTTAGAGCACCCAGATCTTGTGCAGCTTTGCGACGAAGATCTTCATATTGTGCACCTTGTAAAACACCAAAGAGCGCTTGATAAGGCTTTGAACTTCTCTCTTTAGTTAAACGTCCATGTTCCACAAGGCAACGCTTAGCCCAAAGACGAGTACGCTCTAAAGACATCTCTTGATATTTGCGAGTATTTAAAAGCGTGGTGCATTCATCAAATGTAAAGATGATATCGGCGCCTAATTGATGTTGAACTTGCATCGAAACTTCTGGTGTGAAGCGATGCATAGATCCATCAAGATGGGATTTAAAGGTAACGCCATCATCATCTACATGAGCTAACCGCTCTTTATCGGTCGCTATAACTTCATCGGATTGATAGGTGTTCTCATCCATGGCGATAACTTTTTTAAAGCCAACTCCAAGTGAGAGAACTTGAAAACCACCGCTGTCTGTAAAAGTTGGGCCGCTCCAATTCATAAACTTTCCAACGCCACCGGCCTCATCAACAATATCTGGACCTGGTTGTAAGTAGAGGTGATAGGCATTGGCAAGGATTGCTTGCGCTTCTAGACCCTTCATGGATTCAGGAAGGACTGATTTAACGGTTGCTTTAGTGCCTACCGGAATAAAAGCCGGAGTCTTAATCTCGCCATGCGGTGTAGAGATAACGCCAGTTCGGCCAAGTCCATTATCGAGTTCGCTACCTACCTGATATTTAAAGTCAGACATTAATTACCAGATTCGAACGCGTTCACTTGGTGCAAGAAAGAGGGCATCGCCCTCTTTAACATTAAATGCCAGGTAGAACTCATTTAGATTGCGAACCACTTGGTTGCAACGAAATTCATCAGGGGAGTGTGGATCGGTAGCTACTCGGCGGCGAATCTCTTCTGGCCGCATCTTCTGGCGCCAACATTGTGCCCAACCTAAGAAGAAGCGTTGTTCACCGGTAAAGCCATCGATTACTGGAGATTGCTTTCCATTTAGCGAGAGTTCATAAGCCTTATAGGCAATAGTTAAGCCACCTAGGTCGCCAATATTCTCACCAATAGTTAGAGCGCCATTTACATGGACATCCGGGGTTTCAAGCGGGGAGAGCGCTTCATATTGTTCAATTAATTTATTGGCGCGTTTTTCAAATTCAGTGCGATCGAAATCGCTCCACCAATTATTTAAATTTCCATCGCCATCGTAGCGAGAGCCTTGATCATCAAAGCCATGGCCAATCTCATGGCCAATAACTGCTCCAATACCTCCGTAATTAGCTGCATCATCGGCCGCCATATCAAAGAATGGAGGTTGCAAGATTGCCGCAGGAAAGACAATCTCATTCAT
>CAYPMF010000031.1:0-10730 GCA_964411805.1 uncultured Actinomycetes bacterium
TAAGAGAAGTTGATTACTCATTAAATTCTCCTTACAAACCGTTTTAGGTATTGGTCTATCTTATGGCTCAGATGAGCATTTAACTACCCCTAGAACGGGTAACTCGCTTCACTAATTCGGATTACCTATAAAGAGAAGGGCTGGGATTTTTCCCAGCCCTTCAAATTTTTACTAACTACAGATTAGTTGTAAAGGTCAGCAGCGATCTTTGGATCGGTGATGTTCTTTGCATCGTAGTAGTAGAAGCCAGTGTCGATTAGGTTCTTTGGAACAGTCTTGTTACGTACATAGTTAACAAGTGCTTCCACAGTCTTTGCACCGATACCAACTGGATTTTGAGTAATTGCGCCAGTTTGTAGACCAGACTTGATGTTAGCGATTTGTTGTGCGCCTGAATCGAATCCGATTAGCTTAACTGAGCCAGCCTTTACCTTTGCATTCTTGAATGCTTGAGCTGCACCGTTTGAGCAACCTTCGTTTGTTGCATAAATACCCTTAAGGTCTTTGTTAGCAAGAAGAACGGTTGAAACGATATCTTGAGCCTTTTGAGCATCTCCACCTTCAGCATATTGAACTGGAAGTAGCTTGATTCCCTTGTACTTCTTGATTTCATTTACGAAACCATCTTTACGATCAATACCTGTTTGGTTTGTTTGTGAGTGTCCGATTACGAAAACCTTACCCTTACCACCAAGAAGTGCATTCATCTTTTGTGCAGCTAGCTTTCCAGCAGCCTTTGAATCAGTGTATGCAACACCAAGTGCACAGTCAGAGTTTGGTCCTAGAGCAGGAACGCCACCATCGCATGATGCAGCAGTGTCGAACATGTATACAGGAATACCAGCTTCCTTAGCCTTCTTTAGGTGTGATACAGATTGAGTTGTTCCAAGAGCTGCATAACCAATTGCATCTGGCTTTAGAGCGATCGCTGAATCAAGCATTTCAAGTTGCTTGTCGATCATTGTTTCAGCTGCTGGACCTACGAAGTTAACAGTTGCGTTCATCTTCGCAGCTTGATCTTCAGCACCCTTCTTAACAGCTTGCCAGAATTGGTGTGTGAAGCCCTTTGAAATCAGTTCAAGCTTCAGAGTCTTATCTGCAGCTGTAGCTGAAGTTGTTGTACCAGCAACAAGTGCAACTGCTGAAACAGCAACTGCAAGTGAAATTAGTTTCTTCTTCATTTTTTCCTTTCGAAAGTGCAGTGACGAAGTATTCACTGCGCTGGGAGAAGGCTAATTATCTGTGCTAAGAAGGACAACCTGAGATGGTCGAAAATGGCCCTTTTAGAGCCATTGTTATTTAATCGTTATTAAAGAGCCTTATAGGGAAAGGTTGTAAGCCGAATTAGCGCAACCTGACCAGAATGAGGCGCTCTCAGTAATTGAGAATTTTTTGGAGAGCCAACTAGCAAGGTCAAAGACCTCCTTATAGCTTCCAGCCAATGTGCAAACTGGCCAATCAGATCCGAACATCAATCTATTTGAACCAAAACTCTCCAAAATAATTTCAAAGTATGGCGCAATCTCTTCGCGCTTCCAGTTTTTCCAATTAGCTTCAGTGATAATTCCAGAAACTTTGCATACAACATTTTCGTAACTTGCAATCTTTTTAATATGAGTTGCCCAAGGTTCAAATTCGCTCTTTGCAATATAAGGCTTTGAGATATGGTCCAATACAAATTGCACTTCAGGATTATTTTTTACTAACTCAATTGCACCAGGTAACTCAGGAGTCTTGGTCAAGATATCAAAAGCTAATCCTCTTCGACCAAGCTCTTTAACATTTTTATCAACTTGGGGATGTGCCAAGTAATTGGAGTCTGGATTATCTTGAACGATATCTCTAATTCCTTTTAAATAGCTCGCACCCTTCGAATTTTGATATGAATCAAGGTGTGAGATTGCGTTGGCATCTTTCATATCTAGCCAACCGACAACTCCCGCAACCAAGTCATCGCGCTCAGCAACTTCGAGAAGCACCGGAGTCTCTTGATAATTAGTTACAGTCTGAACGATTACGGTCTTATCGATACCAAGCCCGCTGGTCGCTTCACGAAAATCACTGATTAAGAAATTACGTTTGATGGGAGATAGCGCCTCACCGGTAATCCAATCTTGATTTGTGACGGCGAGGTCCCAGATGTGATGATGAGAATCAATCTTCATTTTTAACCTTGGGCAACAATATTTTTTAACTCTTTACCAGCAGCCAATAGCTCAAGTTGACTCTCAACTAACTTGCGGCAACGAGGTTCAAATGCAGTTGAATTTCCACCCACATGAGGAACGAGTAATAAATTCTTTGCTTTCCAAAGTGGATGGCCTACCGGAAGTGGTTCTGGATCGGTTACATCTAAGGCTGCAAAAATTCGGCCAGAATTTAACTCCGCAACTAACGCATCGGTATCAACAATTGGGCCACGGGCAACATTTACCAGAAGCGCCCCATCTTTCATCTTTGACAGGCGCTCTTTATTAAATAGGTGTTTACTCTCGGCATTTAGCGGCAAGATTAAAATGACAACATCCAGCGTTGGTAGGTAATTATCGAGTTCAGAAATTAATTTTGCGCCATCTTTTCCAGACCTTGAAAAACCAATTACCTCAACATCAAAGCCAGATAGATTCTTTGCCACCTGCTTACCAATTGAACCGAAGCCAACCACTCCGATCTTTGAATCAGAAAGTGAAGTTCTTCGGCCATGGTTCCAATTTTCATTATCTTGATCGCGAACAAAATCCGGAATACCTCTCCGCGAAGCAAGTGATAACGCAACTGCTAACTCGGCGGTGGATGCATCATGGACTCCTGCTGCATTGCAAAGAGTTAAACCAGGACGGACATATGCGAGCGCATCGTCATAACCTGCATTTGGCATCTGTAAAACTTTTAAATTAGGCATCTTTGCTGCCCAAGCAAGCGCAGCGGCGCCACCCATATAAGAAGGAACAAAGAAAGTGATCTTTGAAAGATCAGAGCTCTCCAATGGAAAATCTGATTGCGAATGAAGCGTTACTCCAGCCGGAACTTTTAAATCGCTCCATTGTGTCCAAGCAACGATCTCACTCATGCTTGAATGACCTCGACTTGATTGCGCAAAATTCCAATTCCGCCTACTTCAATCTCAACATAATCATTTGGCTCGAGTTTGATATCGAGCGGAGGAACAATTCCGGTTCCAGTTGAAAGTACTGCGCCATTTGGAAATTCTTGGCACCTAAATAGATAGGTAACGAGGTCTTCAAGTGTTCGGTTTAGAGCTGCAAGCGAAGTTTCAGCTTGCCAAGCAATTGATTGGCCCCGCTCAATCTTTGCCTTAATGCTCATCTCTTCTTTACTTGGAGCAAGCCAACTAGGTGTAATTGTTGGCCCTAGCGCGGTTGATCCCGTATAAATCTTTGCCTGCGATAGATAGAGCGGATTCTCACCTTCAATTGAGCGGGCAGTCATATCGTTGCAGATGGTGTAGCCAATAATCTCACGATACTTATTTATATATATTGCAACCTCTGGCTCCGGAACTGAAGCGGCGGAGTCGCTGCGGATACCAATACGATCACCAGTTCCACGGGTACGACGAGCGTTACCTTTAAAAAATAGTTCAGGGCGATCAGATTCGTAAACTCTTTGATAAACATCTGGAACGCCGCTCTCTTCCTTGCGAGCATCACGAGAACGAAGGTAAGTAACGCCTGCACCCCAAAGTTCAACTTCTGGTGCGATTGGCGCTCGCAAATTTCCCGATACCTCTTTCTTATCGGCGCTATCTACCTTCTTTTTTAAGTCAGCCAGCGAAAGTTCTAGCGCTTGTGTAAGAGTTGGAATGCCGGCAACTTCATAATGCTTTCCACCTTCTGTGACCACAAATTTGTAGTTATCAAGCACTGAGAATTTCATTACGCTTCCAACCTTTCAATTAAATTAGCATCTTCCAATTCGCTCCAAATATCTGCAGGTAACTCTAAATCGAAATCGGCAATATTTGAAAGCAACTCTTTACTATTTCGAGAGCCAGTTAGCACAGATGTAACTGCTGGGTGGCGAAGCGGGAATTGGAGGGCAGCAGCGGTTAATGGGATACCACGCTCCTTTAAGAATGCCCCAATTTTCTGTGCCTTCAAAATAATTTCATCCGAGGCTGGCAGATATTCAAAGGTCGCACCCTTTACTGGATTAGCTAATACGCCAGAATTAAATACGCCACCGATCGTGATATCAACCTTACGTTCAATCGCATATGGCAAAAGTTCGCGTTGGGCGCTTTGATCTAAAAGCGTATAACGACCGGCGATGAGAGCAATATCTAAATCAACTTCACTCATGATTCTCATAGCGACATCTGGAAAGTTAAGTCCAACGCCGATTGCCTTAATAATTCCTTGCGCTTTTAAAGTATGTAATACAGGGAAAGCGTTATTAATTGCCTCTTCAACATGATTTTCACAATCATGCATAAGTGCAATATCTATATGGCTAACTCCAAGTCTTTCTAAGGAATCTTCAAGGGATTTAAGGATTCCATCTCTTGAGTAATCAAAGACTGGTTCAATATGAGGATCTGCATCTGGAAACCAAGGCATTGGATTTGCTTGGTCAACTTTTTTAAGAATTCGCCCAACCTTAGTTTCAATTACATATGGATCTTTTACATTTTGTAAAATTCGACCAAGACGAGTTTCGGCCGTGCCATGTCCATATAGTGGAGCGGTGTCGAAGTAGTTAATCCCTTGTTCTAGCGAAGTTTTGATAAGTGCGTCACTTTCACCATCTTCAACTGGCTTAAATAAACCTGCAAGAGGCGCGGTACCAAGACTTAATCTAGAAAGTTCAAGAGGCGCTCTTTTCATCTTTATCTTTTGGTTATGTCGCGCCACTATAAAATCGTATAGGATTTTTCTCGCCCGGTATATGAAATCAAATACATAGGAATATTGAAGGAATATAGATGCCTAAAATCACTGGATTTAAAACAGTAGATATTCGCTTTCCAACCTCACGAGCTCTAGATGGCTCTGACGCGATGAATAAGGATCCAGATTATTCGGCCGCTTATTTAATTTATGAGACTGATGATCCAAATCTTTCTGGTCATGGTTTAGTTTTCACCATTGGTCGTGGAAATGATTTGCAATGTGCTGCAATTGATTTATTGGCGCCATATGCAGTTGGTCGTGATGTTGAAGATTTAGCAAAGGGAATGGGCGAATTTGCCCGTTCACTAGTTCGTGACTCACAGATGCGCTGGCTTGGTCCAGAAAAGGGAATTACTCATATGGCTGCGGGTGCTGTTATTAACGCAGCATGGGATTTAATTTCAAAGCATGCAAAGAAGCCGCTTTGGAAATATATTGCTGACCTTTCTCCAGAAGAAATAGTCGAGCTAGTTGATTTCCGTTACATCACAGATTATTTAACGCCAGCCGAAGCGCTAGAGATACTTAAGAAAGCGCAAGGGAATAAGGCGGCAAATGAGAAAGAACTTCTTGCAAATGGACTTCCTGCCTATACAACTTCAGCAGGTTGGCTTGGCTATTCAGATGAGAAAATGGTTCGCCTTGCAAAAGAGGCAGTTGCAGATGGTTTTAAACTAATTAAATTAAAGTGTGGAACTAATTTAGAAGATGATAAGCGCCGTTTAAAACTTGCACGTGAAGCGGTTGGCCCCGATATCCGACTAGCTATTGATGCAAACCAAGTTTGGGATGTGAATGATGCCATTAAGTGGATCAATGATCTTGGCGATGTAAATCTGCATTGGGTTGAAGAACCAACCAGCCCGGACGATGTACTAGGCCATTCAACAATTGCAAAATCAATTGCTCCAGTGAGAGTTGCAACCGGTGAGCATGTAATGAATCGAATTATTTTTAAGCAGATGATTCAAGCGAAATCATTCTCATTTATGCAGATCGATGCCTCTCGTGTTGCGGGCATGAATGAAAATATTGCAATGTTATTGATGGCGGCGAAAGCTGGGATTCCAGTCTGCCCACATGCCGGTGGCGTTGGACTTTGCGAAATGGTTCAACATGTTGCAATGCTAGATTTTGTAGCAGTTGGTGGGAAGCACCCTGATCGAGTAGTTGAATTTGTAGATCATTTGCATGAGCACTTTGTAGTTCCAACAAATATTCAAAATGGCCATTACATGGCGCCAACCGAACCAGGTGCAAGCGCCGAAATGTTTGCAAAGAGCATTAGCGACTTTACATTTCCAACTGGAAAGGAATGGGTAAACGGATGAGTGAATTTTCTGGATTAAGCGCAGCAGTAACTGGCGCAGGCTCTGGCATCGGCCTTGAAACTGCAAAGATGCTGAAAGAACGTGGCGCAACTGTTTACGGTTTAGATATTGCTGAAGGTGGCATGGCGGGCGTAGCCCAATTTGTTAAATGTGACATCGGTGATGATTCATCAGTTGAAGCTGCATTTAAATCTATTGCGAATTTAGATATTTTAATCAACAACGCTGCGATTTCGACTCAAGGAACTGTTGAAACAAATTCATCTGAAGATTGGGCAAAGAGTTTCAATGTAAATGTAATCGGCGTAGCAAGAGTGAGTCGTAATGCGCTTCCACTACTTCGTAAGAGCAAACATGCCGCAATTGTTAATACATGTTCAGTAGCTGCTACGACTGGAATTCCAAATCGGGCTATTTATTCTGCAACCAAGGGCGCAATCTTTTCGTTGACAATGGCAATGGCCACTGATCATCTAAAAGATGGCGTACGCGTTAATTGCGTTAATCCTGGTACAGCAGATACGCCATGGGTGCAACGATTACTTGCACAAGCTGCAGATCCAGTTGCAGAAAAGAAAGCTTTAGAAGCCCGCCAACCACTTGGTCGTTTAGTTTCACCACAAGAAGTTGCTTCAGCACTTTGTTATTTAGCTTCACCACTACAAGCTTCAACAACTGGCGTATCTCTTCTTGTTGATGGTGGGCTGCAAAATCTTCGCATTCCAAAATAGAAATGTGGGAATAAAATAATCTTCTAATAGGTTCTATCTATTATGAAAAAGACTGCAGAAACCGCCGTAGAATTACACCCTGTTCTTGCCGAACGCTGGAGTCCAAGGTCATTTGATCCAAGTTATAAAGTTTCCGAAGAAGATGTAACAGGTATTTTGGAGGCGGCTCGTTGGTCAGCCTCTTCAAATAACAGTCAACCATGGCGTTTCCTAGTAGCTCATCGCGGTAGCGCGGAATTTGATTCAATAAGTAAAACACTTACAGGATTTAATTCTTCTTGGGCACCAAACGCATCACTTTATATTTTGGTAGCTGCCCAAACAATTAATCCAGATGGAACTGCACGAGCAATGGCGCTTTACGATGCAGGAATTGCATCAGCAAATGCATCGACGGAAGCGCACCATAGAGGTTTAGTAGTCCATCAAATTGGCGGTTTTGATCGCGATGCAATTGCTAAAGAATTTAACTTTGAAGTTGGCTTGCGCCCACTTACAGTTTTGGTAACTGGTAAGCAGGCGCCAGCCGATGCACTTAGTGAACAAGTCCTTCGCGATCGCGAAGTTGCAAAGCGCGAACGACTTCCACTTAAGGATTTATTACTTAACGGATGATTTAGAAATCTTTAGCCAATTTACAAATCCCCAAATTACAAATGGGAGATAAATTGCATAAAGAGTGCCAGTTGGATAGTAGCCATTTGAATAGGCAAAAGGCACGCCAACTAAATCCACAGCAATCCAAACTAGCCAGAATTCAACATAGCCTCTGCTCATGCCGAAGGTAGCGAGGGCTGTTCCTGTAAAGATCCAAGTATCAACAAATAGCCAAGTCCCAGATTCACCTAGCCCTTTAAATATTTGTTGCGATACCAAGAAGAAAACCACAATTGCAGGAATCAAATAGATCTTCTCTTTAGCTGTAGTCCAACGTGGCTCAACCGCCGGCTTATTTACGCCGCTTTTCTTATTACGATTCCAAATAATCCAACCATAGGCGCTAACGATAATTAACAATAAGTTTCTACTTGCTTGTCCGTAGAAATTTGCGTGCTGTTTGTCATCGCCAAATGAAAAAACTGCTCCAAGAAATACTGTGAAAAGTAGGCCATCTCCGAGAATTCCAATTGGCCAAGCTGAAACTTTTCTCCGCATTCCAAGTACAGCGCTTGTGAGTCCGAGAACTCCACCAACGACTTCACGGACAAGAATTGATTTACTTCCGAAATGAATTTGTGATTCAAAGAACCACTTAAGTACTGACATTTATTGTTCCCCCTAGATAGTTATATGACTAAACCGGGGCAAACACACTTGCAAAGGTGCGCACGAATACGGCGAACACCAAAGTGCTAGCGCGTTCCTCTCATCCGGACTTTAACCGTCGGTTTTGGAATTTCACCAAATCCACCGCTATCTGGCTGATATCGGGTCGCGGACTTTAACCGCCGGTTCGGAATTACACCGACCCCGGAACAACGTGAAAGAAAGATTACATTAAGATTGGACCATGACAAATCTTGCGGAATCTTCAGTTCAACTCGCGCCGCTTACTGAAAGCGTTCGTCTCTTCTTGCATGTGGTGGGAGCAACTATTTGGGTTGGTGGCCAATTAGTAATGGCAGCTCTAGTACCAGCTCTTAAAAAGATCAATCCTGATCTACCAAAGATTGTTGCGAATAAATTTAGCAAAATTGCGTGGGGCGCATATGCGTTACTAATAGCTTCTGGTATTTGGAATATGGTTTCAATTCCAAAGGATGCACCTTCAAATTACAGCATGGTCCTTGGATTTAAAATGGCAATTGTTTTACTTTCTGGCGTCGCTGCTCTACTTCATTCAAATGCAAAAGAGCCAAAGAAGATGGCGATGTGGGGATCAATTAGCGGTTTAACCGCGCTTGCTTCGCTTTATCTCGGCGTATTGCTTGCTGGTTAATTCTTTAATTTAGAACCGATTCCACGCTCTTGCCAAAGAGTAACTACTGTCTTAGTAACTTCATCTAAAACTTTTCTAGATTTTTCATCTACAGATGAGTATGCGCAAGTATCTACCAGATTGCACGCCCAGGTAGTTAAGCCAGCATTAAAAGTTGCCTGCCCATTTGAATCTGTAAACCAAACAACTTCTGCAATTGGATTCTTCGACATCTTTGCTGGGATTGCAGATGGATCGGCGTATTTCATAATTCCAGAGAAGATAGTGTGAATATTAGTTGGCGATGCAGGATTATTTGGCACCTGAGCTTCAATCTCACTATCTGGCGAGATGCCATCGATAGTTGATCCCTTCGGAATCTTTAACCATTTCGGAATGGCAACAGATTTAAATGTTCCGTAGACATGTGTCCCGCTTGGCATAGTTCCAGTAAAGAGTGTCTGAGGAATGTTTAAGCGTGGATCCCTAAATTCAATCGAAACTTCTCTTCGGTCAGTAATGGGATCTTCATTGGCAATGCGATACATAATTATTCTGCGATTTTTACCAATTTTCGATTCTGTTGTTCTAGTTTGCCAAAGCGCAGTATTGCCACCAAAAATTGCAATATTCACTCCGCTGTTTCGCGCTGCAATTATTGATTCAAAAATTCTACGAGTCATGTACTCGGCATGGCCACTCAAAATTAATTCGTTGTAATTACTAATTACATTTGGAAATCTATCAAGGTTTATATCTGAGTCTTGATCATAATTGATCCCATACTTCTCTAAAAACTGAACCATCGATACACCATCTCGATGAATGCTGAAGCCACCACTTCCAACTATTGGGCGATCAAGTGAAACTACGCGTGAGCGATCTTTTCGACGCTCCATATTTGAACTTCCTGAGCCAAAATAAGCAGAGCGTCCACCGAATGAGTTATATAAGTTCCAAGTTAGAAATGAGTGGGAGAGAAGTATTTTTGATGCACCACGTGGTGAGCGCAAAATGAATGGGGCAACGCTTTCAACCTTTCCTTTTTCATCTTCAGAAGCGACAAGGTAAAAGCCCGGAGTCCAATCGCTACCAATTTGAACTTGAAGTGTTGTTGGCCAATTCGTATCAATCATCCGAAGGTTGTTCTTCGCTTGATTAATTCTCCTATTTGTTAATTTAATTGGCGAAGAGCTCCAAACTTCTTGAGCTCCAGCACCGCTATACCAACCAATTCGTAATACATGGAAAGTCTTATTTAATGAAGATCCAGATTGGACTTGATATAACGAAGCGTGAATATCTATTGAATCGCCGCAAGAAACTGAAGTCTTATTTAACCAGAGCGCACTTCCGATGGCATTTTTAAAATCTATATCTCGCCATTGATGGCCATCAAGGTCTATTCCGGGCTTGGCATTTTCTTGTGCAATCCAGTTTCCATTAGGGATATTGCACCTTGAATTTTCATATCCCGGTTCATCATTTGGAAAAGAGATTTTTTTAGAGTCGGCAAATGTTGTAATCGGCACTTTAGCTAAATCTTCGTGTTTAATAATTTCCGGAAAAGATTGTGGTCGATTAACGAATTGATACACCACGGTGCCAGTTATTAGAGATATTGAAATTCCGAAAATAGTAAATGCCAAAATTAGTCCGCGCTTGCGGTGCTTAGGATCCAAGAAGACTTTTTGAATTATTGACATTACTTGCTTAATTTTACGCGGGAGAATCTACGATTTTTACTTGAGAAAACCTTACGAGTAGGCTTGCCCTTCCTAGTGCCCCCCTAGCTCAGTCGGTAGAGCGTTTCCATGGTAAGGAAAAGGTCACCGGT
>CAYPMF010000032.1:0-10337 GCA_964411805.1 uncultured Actinomycetes bacterium
TAAAACATCGCCATTAAATATTGCGACTGGCCCATCGCCTTCAAGCATCGTCGCAGCATTTCTGATTGCGCCACCAGTTCCGAGTGCGGTCTCTTCAACGGCATACTTGATTTGAATTCCAAAGTTGGCTCCATCGCCAAAATATGGTTTAAAAATCTCCGCCTTAAATGCGGTAGCTAGAACTATTTGATCAATACCTGCTTCACGAGCTTTAACAATTTGATGTTCGGTAAATGGAACACCAGCAACTGGCAACATTGGTTTTGGCGTACTTAAAGTGAGCGGATGAAGTCTGGTCCCCATTCCCCCAACTAAAAGTATGGCCGATCGACTCACTTTAAATTTTCACCTTTTTTTAACGAGTCAATTCGAGCAGCTTCCATCAAATCTGCAACTTTCGTTGCCACATCCGGTCGCGTTGTTCCAATAATTCGAGCAGCTAATAACCCTGCATTCTTTGCATTTCCTACGCCGACAGTTGCAACTGGAATACCAGCTGGCATTTGAACAATCGAAAGTAATGAATCCATGCCTTCTAAATATTTGAGTGGAACTGGAACGCCAATAACTGGCAAAGGTGTTGATGAAGCGATCATTCCTGGAAGATGTGCAGCGCCACCAGCGCCTGCAATTATCACTTTGAAACCTTTACCTGATGCACTCTTTGCAAATTCCAACATCTCTTCTGGAGTGCGATGAGCACTCACCACATCCTTTTCGTAAGAAACGCCGCAAAGATCTAAAGCTTCGGCAGCAGCAGACATGGTTGGCCAATCTGAATCTGACCCCATAACAATTGCAACTTCTTTGCTGTTTGAGTTACTCATCGATGGCTCCACTCATATAGTCGATCGCATGCGCGACCTCTTCCTTTAATTCTAAGAGATTATCGCCGCAAAGAGTTACATGGCCAATTTTTCTGCCAGGGCGAACATCTTTTCGATATTGATGAAAATGTAAATCAGGCCTACGCGCCATTAGATGTAAGTATGGGCGATACATATCGCTTTTTTCGCCACCCAAAATATTTCCCATCACAGAATACTTACTTGTTAATTCAGTACTCCCTAATGGAAGATCTAAAACTGCTCTCAAATGTTGTTCGAATTGGCTCGTCTTTGATCCTTCAATAGTCCAATGGCCTGAATTATGTGGGCGCAACGCTAATTCATTTATATAGAACTTGTTGCCTACGATAAAAATTTCAACCGCCATCACACCAACCAAATTAATACCGTTTGCAATTTGCAACGCAGCGCTCTGAACGTTGGCTTCAAGATCTGGTGAAATATCAGGAGTTGGCGTAATAGTCATTGTGCAAATTCCTTCGTTCTGCACAGTGAGAGTTGCTGGCCAAGATGCTGCTTGATTATGAGGAGATCTGGCAACCATTACAGAAATCTCATAATCGAATGGCAACTTCTCTTCTAATAAGAGAGTCCCGTTGTTTTTAAATAGTTCATCTAACTCACTTTGATTTTCAATTACATATACTCCGCGACCGTCATAGCCACCAGCTGGGAGCTTTGCAATTAATGGAAATTCCAGCTCTAAATCTGATCCGCTATATTCTTGGTACTTAGGGTTTGGCAACTTTAATTCTGCAATTTTTTTACGCATCTCTAATTTATTCTGTGAATAAATAAATGATTCGGCTCGGGGATAGACCTTAATTCCTGCCTGTTCTAGCCCCTTTATTACGCTTTGCGGAACTAGCTCATGTTCAAATGTGATGACATCGCACTCATTCGCAAAAGCAAGAACAGATTGCAAATCTCTAAAATCTCCAAGGACAAAGTCGGACACTTGAGCGGCGGAATCATTTGGATTCGATGTGAATACCGTGAATTCAATTCCTAAATCATTAGCTGGCACTGCCATCATGCGCGCGAGCTGTCCTGCACCAATAACACCAACTCGAGGAAAACTCACAGAGGCATCTTAAACCCTAACTTAATCCCTTAGATGAATTAGATCTCCGACAGTAATTTCAACTTCACCTTCGAGAAGAAGCGCGCCAGTTGGCAAGATATCGATGGCCAAACCACTAACTTCACCCGTAGGTTGAATTGCCTTTACCTTGGAATTTAAAGTAGCGGAAGTATTTTTATAGTAGGAAAGTAAATCTTCGCCTGCGTCCCAAGATTCAAAGATGGATTTGAATTCATTACACACTTCAGCAAGTAAGTCGTTCCGATCTAATAGTTTTTTAGATTCTAAAAATATAGATGACGCTTGCGGTGTCGGGAGTGATTCATCTTCTATTGAAACATTTATTCCAATACCAATAACAACTCCATCACCAAAACTCTCTGATAAAAGTCCGGCTATCTTCTTATTGTTAGCGAGCAAATCATTGGGCCACTTGCATGAATAATCTTTTGAATCGGTTAATCTATTTACTGAATTTGCAACAGCGGCGCCTGCAAGCAAAGGAATAAAACCCCAATCTCCTCTATTGCGATTTGGCGTTATATAAAATGAAAATAATAATGCTGAATTTTTTGGAGCTTCAAAAGTTCTATCTAATCTTCCACGCCCCGCACTTTGGAATTCAGTAACTAAGAGATCCCAATTCTCTGGATTGCGATTTTTCAATTCGCTTTGCGTTGAGGCAATCTCATCCAAAATAGATACCCGCCAGTACCCAGAAAGTTTAGAAGTTATCGCATGACTATCAAGTAGTTCTACTTTCAAGTATGCCTCACATTCAATTCAATGGCGATTACTAGTAACCTATCTACGTGTCCGATGATATTCGTAGTACCGCAGGAAAGATTGCCGATCTCCGTCGCAAGCGCGTAGAAGCGCAGAGCGCAAAACCAGAGAGCGTTGAAAAGCGTCATGCGCAAGGTAAATACACCGCACGTGAGCGCATTGAGAAGTTGGTAGATCCAGGTTCATTTGTAGAGTTCGATACCTTTGCAAGACATCGCTCTTCAAATTTCGGAATGGATAAGAACCGAATTTATGGCGATGGTGTTGTTACTGGACATGCAACCGTTGATGGTCGCGCTATCGCAATTTACTCCCAAGATTTCTTAATTTTCGGCGGTTCACTTGGTGAAGTTGTTGGCGAAAAAATTGTTAAGGTCATGGACTTTGCACTTAAAGCTGGAATTCCAATTGTTGGAATTAATGATTCCGGTGGCGCACGTATCCAAGAGGGCGTTGCATCGCTAAGCCAATATGGTGAAATCTTTAAACGAAATGTTCGAGCTTCTGGAGTTATCCCACAAATTTCTTTAATTATGGGACCTACTGCAGGTGGCGCTGTCTACTCTCCTGCCGTTACAGATTTTGTAGTGATGGTTGATAAGACTTCGCAGATGTTTATCACCGGGCCTGATGTAATAAAGGCGGTCACTGGTGAAGAAGTTGGAATGGAAGAACTTGGTGGTGGAAAAACTCACAACACTAAGACTGGAAATTCCCATTACCTAGCTGAGAATGAAGATGATGCTATTGATTATGTAAAAGCGCTACTTTCATTCTTACCAAGTAACAACATGGATGAGACTCCAGTATTTCCTGCTACTGAAAGCAACGAAATCTCGCCTTCAGATCGCGCCCTAGATTCGCTTATCCCTGATAATCCAAATAAGCCTTATGACATGCGTGTATTAGTTGAGGCGCTTCTTGATGAAGCTGATTTCCTTGAAGTACATGCCCTCTTTGCGCCAAACATAATTGTTGGTTTTGGTCGAATCGATGGTCGTTCAGTTGGAATCATTGCAAACCAACCTTCACAATTTGCTGGAACGCTTGATATTGATGCGTCAGAAAAAGCAGCTCGATTTGTGCGCCTATGTGACGCATTTGGTTTGCCAATTGTCACCTTGGTTGATGTACCTGGCTTCCTTCCTGGCACTGAACAAGAGTGGAATGGAATTATTCGCCGCGGCGCAAAATTACTTTATGCATATGGTGAAGCTTCGGTTCCGCTAGTAACCGTTATTACCCGTAAGGCTTATGGCGGCGCTTATATTGTTATGGGTTCTAAGCATTTGGGTGCTGATATCAATTTAGCTTGGCCAACCGCGCAAATTGCTGTTATGGGCGCACAAGGCGCAGTAAATATCTTGCACCGTAAAGAAATTGCTGATGCAAAGGACCAAGAAGGTACTCGTAAAGAGTTGATTGATAATTATGAAGATACTCTTCTTAATCCATATATTGCCGCTGATCGTGGCTTTATCGACGCTGTAATTGATCCACATGAAACCCGTGATCAAATTACTAAGGCTTTACGTGCACTTCGTAATAAGCGAGTTGCTCTCCCACCTCGTAAACACGGAAATATTCCACTCTAAGGCAAATAAAAGTGAATAGAAATTTTAAAGTCGTAAAAGGTGAACTTTCTCGTGAGGAGTTTGTTGCACTTAGGCGCGCACTTCCAACTCCTGAAGTTAAAAAATCAGAAAGCGCCAGCCTTTGGCGCAAATCTCAGATTCGCCAACCACTTCCGAGAAAGTGGGGGCAGACTTTCTAATGTCGCTCAACCGTAAAATAGTTTTAGCCTCAGCCTCTCCATCTCGCAAAAAGTTATTGGAATCTGTAGGCATTAGCCCTGAAATTTTAGTAAGTGGCGTAGATGAAGAAGATGCAAATTTAACTGCTCTCTCTCCAAAAGATATGGTTATTGCACTTGCAATTATGAAAGCTCATTCGGTCAAAGATAAAGTGCAGGGAGATGCCCTAATTATTGGCGCAGACTCAACATTTGAATTTAATGGAAAATCTTTTGGCAAACCTCTGACTCGTGAAGTTGCGATTGCTCGTGCAAAAGAAGTTCGCGGGCACTTTGGCTATCTACATACCGGCCAATGTGTGATTGATACTAAGCAAGGTGTTGAAGTTTCAGATATTTCTACTTCAAAAGTCTATTTTGCAGCAATGACCGATAGTGAGATTGAGAGTTATGTAAATACTGGCGAACCTTTAGAGGTTGCTGGTGGCTTCACATTGGATGGATTAAGCGCTCCATATATTTCTAAAATAGATGGTGATCCATCTGGAATTATTGGACTTTCTCTACCTTTACTCCGCAAATCCATTATCTCCCTAGGACTTAAATGGGAGGATGCAGCATGAAAGCAGTATTGATTGCTAACCGCGGTGAAATTGCAGTGCGCGTAGCTCGTGCAGCCCGAGATCATGGAATTAAATCAATTGCCATTTACTCAGATGAGGATCGAAACTCACTTCATGTTGCGCTAGCTGATGAGGCATATGCGCTAGATGGCCTTTCAGCTGCTGATACTTATCTTGATCAAAATAAAATTATTGAAATCGCGAAAAAATCAGGAGCAGATGCAGTTCATCCTGGTTATGGCTTCTTATCTGAGAATGCAGATTTTGCAGATAAAGTTATTGGAGCTGGTCTAATTTGGATTGGACCACCACCAGCAGCAATTCGCGCCCTTGGAGATAAAGTTTCAGCAAGAAAGATTGCTGCCGATGTCGGAGCGCCTCTAGTTGCTGGAACAATCGATCCGGTTAATACGCCAGATGAAATTATTGCCTTCGCGAAAGAACATGGTTTACCTGTTGCAATCAAAGCTGCACATGGCGGCGGCGGACGTGGTTTAAAAGTTGCACGAACTCTTGAAGAGATTCCTGCACTCTTTGACTCTGCCGTTCGCGAAGCAATCACTGGTTTTGGACGTGGCGAGTGTTTCGTAGAGCGTTACTTAGATAAACCACGACATGTTGAAACCCAAGTATTAGTCGATAAGCATGGAACCGCAGTAGTTGTAAGTACGCGCGATTGTTCACTACAACGTCGCCACCAAAAATTGGTTGAAGAGGCGCCGGCGCCATTCTTAAGTGAAAAACAGATTGCAGAACTTTATAAATCAAGTAAAGACATAATGAAGAAGGCTGGATATATCGGTGCCGGAACTTGTGAGTTCTTAATTGGTAACGATGGCACAATTTCTTTCCTAGAAGTTAATACCCGACTTCAAGTTGAACATCCAGTTTCTGAAGAAGTAACTGGAATTGATTTAGTTCGCTCTCAATTTAAGATTGCAGATGGCGAAAAGATTGATCCTGTCGATCCCGTAATTCGCGGCCACAGTATTGAATTTAGAATTAATGGCGAGGACCCAGGTAAGGGATTTTTGCCATCGCTTGGCACTATTACAAAGTGGGAAGTTCCGGATGGCCCTGGTGTTCGTATTGATGCCGGCTTTGATCACGGCCACACAATTGGATCGCACTTTGATTCACTCCTTGCAAAGTTAATTGTTACTGCTGCAACTCGCGAAGAGGCAATTGCAAGAGCTAAGCGCGCACTTAAAGAATTTGAAATTGGCGGATTAGCTACGGCCTTACCATTCCACCGCGCAATTTTGGAAGATGATAATTTTGTAAAAGATTTTAAGGTTTACACAAGTTACATTGAGAATGAATTTAAGAATGAGATCCCTGCATTTAATTGGAAGCAAGGCGAGGCAGAAACCCGCGCTGCATCTCAAAAGATGATCGCTGAAGTAAATGGACACCGTTTCGAAGTTCTTCTTCATACTCCAGAGCCAATTCAAAAACGCCATCGCGTAAAGCAAAATACTTTAGGTGGGGCCTCTGGTGACACACTGGAAAGCCCAATGCAAGGAACGGTTGTAAAGATCCACAAATCAAATGGAGATCGTGTTGAAGTTGGCGATTTAATTGTTGTGTTGGAAGCGATGAAGATGGAGCAACCTTTAGTTGCACATAAGGCTGGAACTATTGCCAAGATGCATTTAAGTGTTGGCCAAACAGTTGCAAGCGGTATTGCGCTCTGCGCGATTGAAGATTAAAAAAGATAACTTAGCCGCGCGGAACAATTCCAATAGCGTTGTAAACATCTTTTAGCGTCTGCTCTGCTACCGCATTTGCCTTATCGGCGCCTTGTTTAAGAATCTTTGTTAAATAACTTTGATCACTTAAGAGTTCAGAAGCCTTACTTTGAATTGGCTTTAAGAACTCAATCACAACTTCAGCGACAGCGCCCTTGAAGTCTCCATATCCTTTTCCTGCAAATTCATTCTGCGCCTCTTCGATACTCTTTCCAGATAACGCAGTGTAAATAGTTAATAAATTTGAAACACCTGGCTTATTCTGCTCATCAAATATAACCTCTTTACCAGTATCAGTTACTGCGCTCTTAATTTTCTTAAGATTAACTTCTGGTTTATCCATGAGCTCAATAATTCCGTTAGGAGAAGCAGCTGATTTACTCATCTTTGCTGTTGGCTCCTGTAAATCATTTATTTTTGCACCGCTCTTAAGAATATAACCCTCTGGGATGGTGAAAGTCTGGCCATATTTAGAATTAAATCTCTGGGCCAAATCTCGAGTTAATTCGATATGTTGACGTTGATCTTCACCAACAGGGACTTGATTTGCTTGATAAATCAAAATATCGGCAGCTTGCAAAATTGGATAAGTGAAGAGTCCAACTACGGTTCGATCTGCACCACTCTTTTGTGATTTGTCTTTAAATTGCGTCATGCGACTTGCTTCGCCAAAACCAGTTAAGCACTCAAGTACCCAAGCAACTTGGTTATGTGCCGGGACATGCGATTGAACAAATAGCGTGCTCTTATCTGGATCAATACCAAGAGCAATTAATTGTGCAGTTGAGGCAAGAGTGCGCCTACGAAGCAATTCTGGTTCTGGCTCCACTGTTAGTGCGTGTAAATCAACAACGCAATAAAAGGCATCAAAATCTCGTTGTAAATCAACCCACTGGCGAAGTGCACCTAGATAATTTCCAAGATGGAATGAGTCATGGGTTGGTTGAATACCCGAAAGAACGCGACCCTTAACTGCCATGGGCGCCATCTTTCCATTCATTGGCAGAGATAAGTAATTTTCCAGCGCGTTTTCCCTCAACTGTGAGGACTGTTATACGAGTTTCATTTAAAGCTATAACATCATGAACTTCTGGAATACGCCCTAACTGATTCATAACAAAGCCACCAGCTGTCTCGTAAGGCCCATCAGGAATAGCTATACCGGTCTCTTCATACAAATCTTCTAGAGAAATTAGCGCATCAACTTCATAGTCGCCGCTTCGGACATTCTTAGTTATCTCATCGCTTTCAAAGTCGTATTCATCTTTAATTTCTCCAA
Source organism: uncultured Actinomycetes bacterium (assembly GCA_964411805.1). Classification (GTDB taxonomy): domain Bacteria; phylum Actinomycetota; class Actinomycetes; order Nanopelagicales; family Nanopelagicaceae; genus AAA044-D11. The sequence continues at coordinate 8,125 of CAYPMF010000032.1, forward strand.
CGAAGGACTCGAGCAAATTTTCTAAGGTAATGATTCCATCGGTACCACCATACTCATCAAGAACAATCGCGAGATGATGTCGTTTAGTCCGCATCTCATCTAGTGCGGGCAAAACTCCCTTTGAACCTGGAAGGAAAAGTATTGGTCTAATTAGATCCATGATTTTCTTTTCCGGAGAATCCGAATGTTGAAGTAAATCACGAACGTGAATAAATCCAAGTACTTCATCAGATGAACCACGAGTTACTGGGTATCTGGAATGCAAATGTTCTTTTGCCAGTTCAATTGCCTCAGCTACCGAAAGGCCAACATCAATAAAATCCACTTCGGTTCGAGGAACCATAACTTCATGAATCTGTAAGTCGCCGGCGTTAAAAACTTCCTCAACAATATCGCGCTCTTGAATTGAAAGCGCAGTATGTCCAGTTACCAAGTCAACCAATTCAGCTTCACTTATTTCGCTGCGGGTAGATTTCCCTTGCATTCCAAATAATTTAACAACCAAGTCCGTTGACTTTGAAAGTAGCCAAATTATTGGACGAAATACAATCGCAATCCGATCTATAGTTGGCGCCGCAGCAAGTGAAATCCATTCAGTTTTATAAAGTGCCAATCGCTTTGGAACCAATTCGCCAATTACTAAAGAGATATAGGAAATGACAACTGTGATTGCGACAAGTGAGATGGTTTTACTTGCACCTGGTGAAAAACCTAACTCTTCAATCTTTGGTTCAACTCGCACGCCAATTCGTTCGCTACCTAAAGCGGCAGATAGAAAACCACAGAAGGTTATTCCAACCTGAGCTGCTGCAAGGAAGCGATTTGGATTTGCAGAGAGCTTGGCGACGCGAGCCCCGCGCTTGCCCTTGCTCTCGAGCTGGCGAACCTGAGACTCACGTAGAGATATCAGGGCGATCTCCGCCGCTACGAAGATTGCCGCGATAAGTATGAAGAAGATGACAAGGGCAATATCGCGGAACACGAGATAAAGGGTAGCCAAATTACCTGCAGAGCCGTAACCTTGCGCCACGCTCAAAGCGAGCGCTTTTTCCAACGGATCGTCGGGCACGTACCTGCCCGGAAAGAGAGAAAAGAAATGGCATCTGTCGTTTTCGACAACGCTTCCCGAATCTACCCAGGAACAACAAAGCCTGCGGTTGATAAATTAAATCTAGAAATTAAGGATGGCGAATTCTTAGTTCTAGTCGGACCATCTGGTTGCGGTAAATCAACATCACTTCGTATGTTGGCAGGTCTTGAAGAGACCGACACTGGACATATTCGTATCGGCGATAAGGATGTAACTCACGTTGCTCCGAAGGATCGCGATATTGCGATGGTTTTCCAGTCTTACGCTCTATATCCACACATGACAGTTGCAGAAAATATGGGCTTCGCTCTAAAGATTGCAGGTGTAGATAAGGAAGAGCGCGATCGTCGCGTTAAAGAAGCGGCAAAGTTACTCGATCTTGAACAATATTTAGATCGTAAGCCAAAGGCGCTCTCTGGTGGACAACGTCAGCGCGTAGCGATGGGCCGTGCGATCGTTCGTGAACCACAAGTTTTCTTGATGGACGAACCACTATCAAACTTAGATGCAAAGCTTCGTGTTGCAACTCGTACTCAAATTGCAGCGCTACAACGTCGCCTTGGAATCACAACAGTTTATGTAACACACGACCAAGTTGAAGCGATGACTATGGGTGATCGCGTTGCAGTTCTGAAAGATGGTTTACTACAACAAGTAGACACTCCTCGTAATCTTTACGATAAGCCAGCTAATGCATTCGTTGCTGGATTTATCGGTTCACCTGCAATGAACCTGCTTAGCGTTGAAGTTTCAAATGGCAAGGCTCACCTTGGTGGCTTTGATATTGATGTTCCTGCTTCGGCAGGCAATACCGTAACCGTTGGTGTTCGCCCAGAAGGCTTCTCACCTGCATCAGGAAATGGCTTCCACGTTAAGGTAGAAGTTGTTGAAGAGCTAGGTGCAGATGCATTCGTTTACGGAAAGCCAGCGGATTCAAATGTTAAGTTTGCAAACCTAACTGATGAAGCAGCATCTGTAATCGTTCGTTGGGATCCAAAGAACCCACCTAAGGCTGGCGAGACAATCACAGTTGCGGCAAATCCAAATGCGATCCACCTATTTAACTCAACTACAGGTGCACGTATTTAATTAGAAATCAAAAAAAGCCCCGCATAATGCGGGG
>CAYPMF010000033.1:0-10220 GCA_964411805.1 uncultured Actinomycetes bacterium
ATCTCTCCATTTAACTTCCCTGCAATGGTTCCGATGTGGTTCTTCCCTATCGCAATAGCCGCAGGTAACACTGTTGTTCTTAAACCTTCTGAAAAGGATCCAAGTGCAGCAATTTGGATTGCAAAGCTTTGGAAAGAAGCGGGCCTTCCTGATGGCGTATTTAATGTATTAAATGGCGATAAAGAATCTGTTGATGGTCTTATCAATTCTCCAGATGTCGAATCGATTTCATTTGTTGGTTCAACTCCAATTGCACAATACATTTACGAGAACTGCTCAAAGCATGGCAAGCGCGTACAAGCCCTGGGTGGCGCAAAGAATCATATGTTGGTTCTTCCAGATGCCGATCTTGATTTAGTTGCAGACTCTGCAATCAATGCAGGCTTTGGATCAGCTGGTGAGCGTTGTATGGCTATCTCAGTCGTTGTAGCTGTTGAACCAGTTGCTGATTCATTAATTTCAAAAATAACAGATCGCATGGCAAAGTTAAAGATTGGTGATGGTCGTCGCAATTGCGATATGGGGCCACTTGTTACTAAAGAACACCGAGATAAAGTTGCTGGCTATATTGATTCAGCAATCACTGATGGTGCAAAGGTTGTTGTTGATGGTCGTGGAATTAAAGTTGATGGTGAGCCAAATGGTTTCTGGCTTGGACCTACTCTTATCGATAACGTTCCGACCTCTTCTCGCGTTTACCAAGAAGAGATTTTTGGTCCAGTACTTTCGATTGTTCGCGTAAAAACTTACGAAGAAGGCGTTGAGTTAATTAACTCTGGCGCATTTGGAAATGGAACTGCAATCTTTACAAATGATGGCGGCGCTGCTCGTCGCTTCCAATATGAAGTAGAGGTTGGAATGATTGGAATTAACGTTCCAATTCCAGTTCCAGTTGCTTATTACTCATTTGGTGGCTGGAAGCACTCTCTATTTGGAGATACCAAGGCTCACGGCGTTGAAGGAGTTCACTTCTTTACGCGTGGCAAGGCAATTACATCTCGCTGGTTAGATCCAAGCCATGGTGGAATTAACCTAGGTTTCCCACAAAACTAATTCGATAAAAGAGAATATAAAGAGAGAAGAAAAATTGGATTGGGTTTATCGCAAAGGCGAGCTAGCGAGCGGTGATTGGGAAGTACTTCTCGATCCAACGCAAGGCAAAGTAAAGGGTTGGGCGCATACCGGCATGCGCACCGCAAGTATCTCTTCTGGAAAGACGCTAACTATCTCCCCTGATAAATCTGAACGTTTGATCTGGCCGCTTGATGGCGAAGGTTTAACTGTTTCATATAAGACAAGTGCTGAATCGGGTTCATTTAATCTGCGTGGCCGCAAATCTGTATTTCATGGAACGGTAGATCTCGTCTATCTTCCGATTGATAGTGAAATTTCTATTACAGGTTCGGGTCGCGTGATTATTGCTGAGGCACCTGCAAAAAATGCGAAGAGGGTTAAATTCTTATCACGCGATGAATTCCCAAACATAATTCGAGGCGCAGGCCCGGAATCAAGACAAGTTCATGACTTTGGTGGCGTTCAAGCGCTAGATGCTGATCGCTTTATTGTTGTTGAAGTGATCGTTCCTGCTGGAAATTGGTCTGGCGTTCCACCACATAAACATGACACATACATTCCAAATGTCGAATCAAATTTGGAAGAGATTTACTACTTTGAAATTGCGCCAGAACGAGGCACAAGCGCACCTGCGATTGCAGATCCAAAGGGATTATTCCGGGGCTACTCAGCAGATGAAAGACCATACGATGTTACATGTGAAGTTCGATCAGGTGATGTTGTTCTAGTTCCATATGGTTGGCATGGTCCAATTGGAGCAGCGCCTTCTTACGATATGTATTTTATGAATGTTATGGCAGGTCCAGACCCAGATCGAGTTTGGAATATGACAGATGAACCCGGCCATGCTTGGATTCGTGAAACTTGGAAGGGCAAAGAGCCAGATCCAAGACTTCCTTACAAAGAATGATCTTCGCTATTTAAATTTCTAGCCTTATCTTTCCAATTAATCTTTGTAAGTAGATAGACGCCTATTAACAGCACGATTTGAAGCGCAATTCCCCTTGGCGATTTAATGGTGGAGGTGATCACTTCGCCCCAGGAGCTCTGTTTCAAAGCCGCTGCACCAAAGCCATAGATCGAATAAGTAATTAAGCGCCCACAAAAGAATGCAAAAGCTAGCCTCTTTAAATTCAATGAAAGCAGACCGGCGGCTTCAAAAAGTTGCGCAGAAGGAAGTGGTGAAATCGCAAAGAGAAGGAACCAGAGCCATTTCAAGTGAATCTTTGACTCAAGATACGCACCGCCAATAGTTAAATTCTCTCTTGTATCAATAGGAATGAAACGACGCAACTTTCTCGTGCCAATTGCAAGTGCAGCTCTTCCAAGCGTTGCGGCGGTAGCTCCCAAAATAACTAAAGCCAAGGTATTTAAATTGTAATTAAATTTAAAGAGGACAATAACTGACCAAGTGGGCGGAGCGAAAGCCGGAAATGCATTAAGCGCTAAAACCGTTACAAAAAACAGAATCATCATCGACCTCGCAAGGTTGTTAGCGCCCACATAATTGCAGCAAGATCGATAAGCTCTTGAATTAACGCTCCCTCACTTGCTGTCGTAAATCCAAACGATGCAAATGTCATTCCGATTGCAGCTAGCGCCATACCGCCAAGTGCCGATTGCTTTGCTCGGCGCATTGATAACTTTGAAATTGAGATTGCAGAAACTAAGTGAGAGATTGAATCTTCGACAATAACGATATCGGCCGCTTCGCTCGCTGCAGTCGAGCCATGAGCGCCCATCGCGACGCCGACATCTGCAGCAGCAAGAGCTGGTGCATCGTTGATCCCATCCCCAACTGCAATTACTGAACCATGATTCTTGCTAATTCGATCTCTTACAACTTCTAACTTTGTTGAGGGCGTAGCAGAGCTATATACACTTTCAATCCCAAGCGATTGTGCAACTTTTAATGCGTTTGCTTCGATATCTCCAGTAATTAAAGCTACTTCGTTAATACCGAGTACTTTTAACTTATCGATAGTTGATTTGGAGTCGCTTCTAATTGGGTCATCTAAACCGAACATGGCAACTAACTCGCCATTTACATGTAAGGCCACAGTGAGTGGATCGCTAAGAATCGCCCAGCTTGGCAGATTTAGAGGTGGCGTGCCAATTTTAATTTGATCGCCATTTACGATGCCGGTGACCTCTTTACCGTGAGACTCAACAACATCAGTTGCTGGAACAAGTTGGAGATTTAATTCCGTAGCTCTCTTAACCAAAGTCTTTGCAATGATATGTGGGCTGTATTGATCTAATGATGCAGCAATCTGCAGAGCCATATGCTCTGTTAGGCCATCTCGGGAAACAATTTTATTTATCTCTGGCCCGCCATGCGTGAGAGTTCCAGTTTTATCTAGCAAAACTACAGAAGCATCGGCTAACTTCTCAATCGATGCACCTTCTTTAATAACAGCGCCAAAGTTTGCTGCGCGCGACATTCCAGATACCAATGCAATTGGCACAGCGAGAATAAGTGGACATGGCGTTGCGATGACAAGTACTGCTACAAACCGGGAAACTTCACCGCTAAAAAACCAGGCAGCTCCCCCGACAATCAATGCAAATGGAACGAATCGCAGCGCCCATTTGTTTGCAATTTTCACTCGCTTTGCTGAATTTGCTTGTGAATTTCGAACCATCGTAACAATTCCGCTGTAAGTGCTCTGCGAAAAAGTCGTGCTCACTTTAATTGTGAAGTTACTTCCAGCGTTTACCGTTCCGCTCATGACATTCTCGCCAATTGAAAGAAGAATTGGGACTGGCTCCCCAGTTAGAGCAGATTGATCAACAAAGGCAATTTCTAATGCGGTGCCATCGATTGGAACAACTTCGCCGGATTTAACTAAAACGATGTCGCCAATTTGAATCTCTTCTAAATTCATAACTACCAGTGATCCATCACTATTTACTTTTGTGGCATGTTTTGGAATTCGATCTATCAAAGCTTTTAATTGTCTATCAGCTTGACCTTCTGCCCAAGATTCTAAAACTCGACCAGTTGCCAGCATAAAACCAATTACCGAAGCAGCAAGAAATTCAGCAGTAACAAGAGCTGCAAAGATTGAGAAAATTGCCAATACATCAGAACCTATTTGGCGATCTTTTAATTCATCGATGAACCAGATAATTGATGGAATTAAGCCGGCAAGACCTCCAATTATCCAAAAAGCATTTGCTGCGCTCTTTTGATGGTTTAGGTAATTGAAATATCCACCTAGAACCAGAGCTGAAGTTGTGACCGTCAATAAGGCGCGAGCCGACTTCACCAAATTGAACATGAGATATTCTCTCACTATGGCGGTAACAATAAGATTCTTAGGAGCTGTTGAAACTGTCACGGGAAGCCGCTTCTTACTTGAAAACGGTCAACATAAAGTCTTAGTTGATGCAGGCCTCTTCCAAGGTTTAAAAGAGTTGCGCTTAAAAAATTGGGAACCTTTCCCTATCTCAGCAAGAGATTTATCTGCTGTAGTAATCACCCATGCCCACCTTGATCATTGTGGCTACCTTCCCAAATTAATAGAGCAGGGATATTCCGGAAAAATTCATTTAACTGAGTACACCGCATCACTTGCTGCAATTGTTTTGCGCGATTCTGCCTCACTTCAAATTGAAGATGCGAAGTTTGCAAAAAAGAAGGGTTATTCAAAGCATTCCGAGCCGAAGCCACTCTATTCACTTGAAGATGCAGAAGGCGCCATTAGTAAATTTTCAACTCATCAATTTCATCAACGGATTGAAATTGCAACTGAAACTTTTGTAACTTTCTTCCGAAGTGGTCACATCTTGGGCGCTTCTTCAATACTTATTGAATTCTTTGGAAAGCGCTTCTTCTTCTCAGGCGATCTAGGAAGACCTCATCATCCAATTCTTACACCACCTGATTCTCTTCCAAATGAGAAAATAGATGCGCTCGTTATTGAATCAACATATGGAGATCGTGAACACCCTAAAAAGACCGATGCACTTGCCGATTCAATTAATCGTACGATTAAACGTGGTGGTTCGGTATTAATTCCTGCTTTCGCGATTGATCGAACTGAAATTCTTTTAATGTCACTAAAAGAATTGATCAAAGATAAGAAAATTCCAAATATTCCAATCTATGTTGACTCACCAATGGCGCTAGCGGCTCTTAAGGAGTATCGATCTGCGATCTCTAAAGCAAGTCCAGAAATTAGACCTGAGATAGTAAGTGAAAAGCAGGATCCATTTGACGTTGGAGATTTGCGAGAAGCAAAATCAGTTGAGGAATCAAAAGCGCTGAACAATCCAAAAGGTTCATGCATAATTATTTCGGCGAGTGGAATGGCTACGGGTGGTCGAGTAGTTCACCACTTGGAATGGATGCTGCCTAACGAGATAAACACCATTCTCTTGGTTGGTTATCAAGCAATTGGCACTAGAGGACAGAAACTTTTATCTGGTGTTAAATCTTTAAAGATGTATGGTGCTGAAGTTCCAGTAAGGGCTGAAGTAGTTCAAATTGAAGAATTCTCAGTGCATGGTGATGCGAGTGAGTTAATTGAGTGGCTAAATGGAACTACTCCGCCAGAGAATACTTTTGTTATCCATGGTGAGAAGAGTTCAGCTGAGAGTTTTGCAGTTAAAATCAAGACTGAATTAAATTGGAAAACTACAGTTCCAATTAATAATAAGCCTTTTAGCGTTTAACGCTCAAAAGTATTAAATTTTCCTATAGATTGAAAACCGATATTTTCATAGACTCGAGCAGCTACTTCATTCTTGGCATTCACAGCTAGAAATACTTTTTTGATTCCCTTTTGATTAGCTATTGCCAATATTCCGCGAGTTATTGAGGTCCCATAACCTTTTCCACGTTCGGCAATCTTGGTAGCGATTGAGCTGATTACTTTTGCGCCAGATTCCCAAGTGCCTATACATCCCACGGCCACCAACTCTCCATCTATTTTCAAACTAGCCCAAAAAATAGTTTCTGGATTACCGGGATACACCGATGAACCGGGAGCATTTTTATCTAAGAAATCTTTAACTCCATCTTCATTACATTCATTTACTCCACAACGATCTATAAATCCAGCAGTTTCAATTTGATAAGGATTCCATCGATTTACTAATTTAAAATTTGAAGTCTTATCTTTTGCAAGCGCCTTAGGAAGGGCAAAGCGCTCCCAATTCTCATCAATAATTGGGTCTGGACCAATACCTAAACCGAAATTAGGTGAACCATCTCTAGTAAAAGAGACTGAACCATCTGAATTTCTTAGCGCATATTGAAAACCGATTTCTGGAATCCAAACAGAAGGAACTACCCCTTCTGCACCTAATTCGGCAGCCCAATTAAGAGCCTGCGCATAATTGCTAGTTCTTTCCACTCAACGCTTCCTTCACTAAAGGAATTACCTTGGTTCCATATAACTCAACAGATTTCATTAACTTCGAATGAGATACCGGTCCATTTACATATTTAAAATCGAAGCGTTGTGCGCCTACTGAAGTTATTGCATGCACAATTTTCTTTGCAACAGTCTCTGGTGAACCCACATATTGGGAGCCGTGATCAATCTCTGCCATAAATTGTTCTTTAGTTGGTGGCGCCCAGCCACGTTCAGCCCCAATTCGCCCAACCATCTTCTGATAATTTGGCCATTGTTCTTCCCTAGCTTGCTCATCGGTTTCGGCAATATGGCCTGGAGAGTGAATCGAGATTGGCAAATCTGGTTTTTCAAATTCCATAAGCGATGTTCGATAAAGATTTGAGAACATAGAGAAGCGTGATGGATTTCCACCGATAATTGCAATTGCGAGTGGCAGGCCAAGTCTTGCCGCGCGAACTACAGACTCTGGCGTTCCGCCTACGCCAACGCGAACAGGGATAGCGCCTCGCTCTGTCTTTGGATAGACGTTCATATTATTTAGCGATGCTCGAGTCTTACCAGACCAAGTTACCGGCTTCTCTTTCACAAGCTCAACTAAGAGTTCTAACTTCTCTTCGAAGAGAATTTCATAATCTTTTAGATCATAGCCAAAGAGTGGGAATGATTCGATAAATGATCCGCGTCCTGCAGTTATTTCTGCTCGCCCATTTGAGAGCGCATCTACAGTTGCAAATCTTTGATAAACGCGAACCGGATCATCGCTAGAGAGAACTGTTACTCCCGTACCTAATCCGATCTGTTTAGTGCGAGTCGCAATTCCAGCTAAAACAGTATCTGGAGCGGATACTGCAAAATCATCGCGATGATGCTCGCCAACATTTATATTATTAATGCCAAGTGAATCGGCAAGCACTGCCTGCTCGACCAAATTTCTAATGGTTTGAGCCGATGAAACTGGAGCCCCTTTGTCATCTAGTTGAATATCTCCAAAAGTGTCCAGTCCAAATTTAATTTCGCTCATAGTGGTAGCAATTTACCGCTTACCGCCTATTAGTATTAACCATGAGCAAATTACCTAAACCACATATTTTTAAGCCAGAAGAATCTAAGCCACTTCGCTGGGGAATCTTCGGCGCCGGCTGGATCTCTGAGCAAATGGTCATCACAGCAAGTAAGAATTCCAACCAAAAATTTAACGCTATTGCCGCACGTACTCCAGGTAAAGCTGAGGCATTTGCGAAGAAACACAACATCCTTTCATTCCATAATTCATATGAAGAGTTGGCGGCTCGCGAAGATATTGACGCCATTTATTTGGGAACACTTCCTTCTGATCGCTTAGAAGTTGCACTTATTGCAATCAATGCAGGTAAGCATGTCTTGATTGAAAAACCGATCACTATGGATTCATCTGAGGCAGAACAAATTTATGCAGCTGCAAAGGCTAAGAAAGTTCTTGCAGTTGAGGCGATGTGGACTCGATTCTTACCTCAAATGGATATTGCTCGCCAGATTGTTCAGGCTGGTGATCTTGGTGAAGTTGATTTGGTAATCTCAAACTTCTGCCAAGCAAACTTAGCTGTTCCGCGACTTTACACAATCGGTGGCGGTAATCCAATTATCGATATGGGAATTTATCCAATTGCGCTATCCCAGCAATTCCTTGGGGAGCCAGATGAGATTCATGCATTTGGAAAATTACATCCGAATCAAATTGATGAAGAGACACATACCTTCATGCGTTTTAAAAACGGTGCCAGGTCTAACTTTGTAATCTCTGCTCGCACTGCGCTCCCTCATTGGGGTGGAGTATCTGGTTCAAAGGGGTCAATTACATTTGGAACTCCTTGGTTTACGCCATCTTCAATTACTTTGCACGGCACTGCCTTTGAAGATCCAGGCGAGACTTGGGTTGATCCATTTGGCATGCCAATGCACCTTGGCCTAATTCACCAAGTCCATGCCTTTGCGCAATATGTTGAGCAAGGACTTCTTGAAGCTCCGCTCTATACCCACCAAGAGTCTTTAAATAACATAAAGACTGCGCTCACAATTGGTGCTCAAATTGGCACACGCTTTAAGTAATAACAACTACTAACTGCAAATTCTTTGCGTTTAGGTTATTTGGCGCGCCTTCTTTAAAATTCAACCCTGCACAAATTTAAGGAGTTGAAATGGCAAAGATTTACTCAAATATCACTGAGATCGTTGGTAATACGCCACTAGTAAAGATCAATCGGGTAACTGATGGCGCAGCTGCAAATGTATATGCAAAGTTGGAATTCTATAATCCAACGAGCACAGTTAAAGATCGTATTGGTATTGCAATGGTGGATGCAGCAGAAGCAGCTGGCGTTTTAAAGCCAGGTGGGACTATTGTTGAAGCAACATCAGGTAACACTGGTATCGCACTTGCAATGGTTGGCGCAGCTCGCGGTTACAAAACAATTCTTACGATGCCAGATTCCATGTCAAAGGAACGTCGCGCTCTCCTTCGCGCGTTCGGTGCGGAATTGGTATTGACTCCTGCTGCAGAAGGAATGCGCGGTGCGGTTGCAAAGGCTGAAGAACTTGGAGCACAAGGCGCAGTTCTAGTTCGTCAATTTGAAAATGCTGCTAATCCAGAAATTCACCGCAAAACCACAGCCCAAGAAATTTGGAATGATACCGATGGAAAAGTCGCAGCCCTTGTTGCTGGAATTGGAACCGGCGGAACAATCACAGGCGTTGGTCAAGTTCTAAAAGAGAAGAATCCAAATATTAAAGTCTTTGCAGTAGAGCCTGCTGCTTCTCCAATTCTTAATGGTGGAAAGCCAAGTGGACACCCAATTCAAGGAATTGGTCCAAACTTTGTGCCTCCAATTCTAGATACAAATGTTTATGACGAAGTACTTGATGCGCCAAATGAAGAGGCGCTTAATTACGCCCGTCGTGCTGCAAAAGAAGAGGGGCTATTAGTTGGAATCTCTTCAGGTGCAGCTCTTTGGGGCGCAGCACAAATCGCAAAGCGTCCAGAGTTTGCTGGAAAAGATATTGTTGTAATCATTCCTTCATTTGGTGAGCGTTATCTATCAACTGTGCTGTACCAGGATTTGATGGATTAATTTATATATGATCAAAGCTTTTAAATATGTGAGAGAAGATCTCAACACAGCGATGCTCCGTGATCCTGCGGCTCGCAACAAGTTAGAGGTCTTCCTTACCTATCCTGGCGTTCATGCAGTTTGGAACTATCGCATCGCGCATTGGCTATGGCGTAATAATTTAAAGTTGATTGCAAGAATTTTCTCAAATCGCGCTCGTCGACGTACTGGAATTGAAATTCATCCAGGGGCAACAATTGGTCGCCGCTTCTTTATCGACCATGGGATCGGCGTTGTAATTGGTGAAACCACGCTTATTGGTGATGATGTGATGCTGTATCACAACGTAACTTTAGGCGCTCGTCGCTTTGCAACTGGAAAGCGCCATCCAACTATTGGTAATCGCGTAATCATCGGAGCTGGTGCAAAGATTCTTGGTCCAGTAAACGTTGCCGATGATGCACGCATTTCTTATAACAGCGTAATCCTTGAAGATGTTGTAAAGGGAAGCGTTGAATACTCTTACGATATTTAAATAAGTTATTCCATCGGATATTTCACGCCGATATCAGCGCGAATTGAATCCATAACTTTCATAATCGAGAGCGTACTTTCTTGGCTCATAGTTGGGCTTTCTAATAAGCCAGCGCTAACACACCTTTCAACTTCAAGACCTTGGTATTGGCGACCAGTTCCA
>CAYPMF010000034.1:0-10095 GCA_964411805.1 uncultured Actinomycetes bacterium
CGCACTCTTTGATCGCACCAAAGAAGGAAAGATTTCACAACGTAACTTCGGTGGTCATGAGTATCCTCGATTAGCCCACGTTGGAGATCGCACCGGACTTGAATTAATTCGAACTATGCAACAACGAATTGTTGCTTTGCAACAAAAAGATGCCCGCGATCATGGAGATGCGGAAAGTTATATAAAAGTATTTGCGGAACTTACAATCACAGATATTTTGAAAGATAATGGCAAAGTTTCTGGCGCATATGGATATTGGCGCGAAAATGGAAAAGAAGTTTTATTTGAAGCGCCTGCGGTAATTCTTGCAACAGGTGGAGTTGGAAAGACATTCAAGATTACGTCAAACTCTTGGGAAGGAACTGGCGATGGCCATGCACTTGCACTCAAGGCGGGCGCAGCGCTTATTGACATGGAGTTCTTGCAATTCCACCCAACCGGAATGGTTTGGCCACCATCAGTTCGCGGCCTCCTTGTAACTGAATCAGTTCGTGGTGATGGCGGAGTACTTCGCAATACAAATGGCGAACGCTTTATGTTTAATTACATTCCTGATGTATTTAAAGAGAAGTATGCCGATAATGAAGCAGAAGCAGATCGTTGGTATACCGATCAAACAAATAATCGCCGCCCACCAGAATTGCTTCCTCGCGATGAAGTTGCACGCGCGATTAATTCAGAAGTTAAGGCAGGTCGAGGCACTGAACATGGCGGTGTATTCCTAGATGTATCAACTCGTCTTCCTGCAGAAGAGATTAAGCGTCGTCTACCATCCATGTGGCATCAGTTCTATGAACTGGCTGGCGTTGACATTACTAAAGAGGCGATGGAAGTCGGCCCAACTTGTCACTATGTAATGGGCGGTATTCATGTAAATCCTGATGATGCAGCCGCAATTGGTGTGCCAGGTTTATTTGCTGCTGGTGAATGTGCCGGCGGAATGCATGGCTCTAATCGTCTTGGTGGAAACTCACTAACTGATTTATTGGTTTTTGGTCGCCGCGCAGGAATTGGCGCATCTGAATATGTAAAGAAGAATGGTGCAAATCCAGTTTCAGATTCTTCAGTTAAAGCAGCTGCTGATCGCATTGAAGCTCCTTTCCACCATTCAGGCGGCGAGAATCCATATGCGCTTCACCAAGAGCTACAAGAAATTACTCACAACTTAGTTGGAATTATCCGTACCAAAAAAGAGTTGGATGATGCGATTGTAAAGATTGCAGATATCCGTAAGCGAATTGAAAATGTGAAAGTTGAAGGCGGCCGAGATTTCAATCCTGGCTTCCACTTGGCATTTGATCTAGACAACATGTTGCTAGTTGCAGAATCAACTGCAAAGTCTGCAGTCATTCGCGAAGAGTCTCGCGGAGGACATACTCGTGATGATTTCCCAGGCATGAGTTCTAAATGGCGTTTAGTAAATAACGTATCAACTTTTGATGGATCAAAGGTAAGCGTTCGACAAGATCCACTTCCAGAGATTCGCAAGGATCTATTCCAATTATTTGATATTCATGAACTCGAGAAATATATGACGCCCGAAGAGCTATCGAAAGGTGGTGCTTGATAATGTCTAAGAAGATCAAGTTAAGAATTTGGCGCGGAAATTCGAAAGATGGTGGACTACAAAACGTTGAAGTAGTCGCTAATGAAGGTGAAGTTGTTCTAGATGTTATTCATCGAGTTCAAGCAACCGAGATGGGCGATCTCGCAGTCCGTTGGAATTGCAAGGCTGGAAAATGCGGTTCATGCTCAATGGAAATTAATGGAAAGCCACGCTTGGCATGTATGACTCGAATGTCTTCATTTGATGAAGGCGAAGAGATCACAATTACTCCTCTTCGCGCATTCCCAGTTATTAAAGATTTAGTAACTGATGTTTCATTCAACTATAAGAAGGCAATGGAAGTTCCTGCTTTTGAGCCACCTGCAGATTTGAAGCCAGGCGAAGCAAGAATGGCACAGGTTGATGTTGAACGTTCACAAGAATTCCGTAAGTGCATCGAATGCTTCCTTTGCCAAAACACTTGCCACGTAATTCGCGATCACGAAGAGAATAAGAAGGCCTTTGCTGGTCCACGCTTCTTTATTCGCATCGCTGAGCTCGATATGCACCCGCTAGATATTTTGCGTAATCGTAAGAAGCAGGCGCAAGAAGAGCATGGACTTGGATATTGCAACATCACTAAGTGTTGTACTGAAGTTTGTCCGGAACATATCAAAATTACAGATAACGCGATTATCCCTATGAAGGAGCGCGTAGCTGACGAGAAATACGATCCAATTCGCTGGTTGGGCTCAAAGATTAGAAAGCGCGAAGGTATCCTTTAAGGCATGAAATTAATTTTGCGTTGGGCAATTCTTGCGCTCGCAATCTGGGCAACCACAGCTGTCGTCCCGGGAATCAAAGTCAATGGTGGGTTTGGCGCATATCTTTGGGTTGCTCTTCTCTTCGGATTTATAAATGCCTTCCTTGGAACATTTCTTAAGTTCTTAACATTTCCAGCCGTGCTTCTCTCTTTTGGACTCTTTGTTTTCGTCATCAATGCCGCAATGCTTGAGTTAACTTCTCGTTGGAGTAAGCATTTGGATGTAAATAATTTCTGGAGCGCACTAGTTGGTTCATTGCTCATTAGTTTGATTACTGCAGTTCTGGGAGCAATCACCAATAGAAAGCCGAAATTCTGAAAAAGTACTCGCTCGTTATCTCGGGCGGAATTATCGGTGCGCTTCTTCGCTATTCAATCGCTGAAGCTATAACTAGCCAATATTTAGCTGTATTTTTGATTAATCAACTAGGAGTGCTGTTTGCAGGGCTAGTCATTTTTAAATTGAAATCAACTGAAGCACAAAGGTTATTCTGGATTGCTGGCTTCTCCGGAGGGTTTACCACCTTCTCTTCTTTCGCACTTTTAAATATAAAAAGCGATGTTAATTCTGGAATTATTTGGAGCGCAATTTCATTTGTAATTAGCTTTGCAATCATTCGTTTGATTGGGCGAGTGAAGAGCGCATGAGAATTTTTTATTTCATAATCGGCGCAGGAGTCGGTACTGGGCTCCGTTTTCTAATCGTGAATCACCTAAAGAGTTGGACTGAATTTCCAGCCGGAGTATTAGCTGTAAATGTGATCGGCTCTTTTATTTTGGGGCTCACGACTTCAAATGGAGCAGATTTAAATTATTTAAGTTTTGGTTTTTGTGGCGCTTTCACAACATGGTCTTCATTCTTGCTAGAGATTAACAACGATTTAAATCAGAAGCGCAATAAATCGGCTTATTGGCATATAACTTCGACTTTTGTATTAGGACTTTTTGCAGCTTGGCTCGGAGTTAAGCTCTCCTAATTTTTGCCATCCAGGCTTCAACTTCGTCAATTTGTGTTGGAAGCGCTTCGGATAGGACTTCGCATCCATTCTCGGTCACCAAAACATCATCTTCGATTCGCACGCCAATCCCACGATATTCAATTGGAAATAGCTCATCATCTGGATGCACATAAAGCCCAGGCTCAACTGTAAGAATCATTCCAGCCTTTAAAACTCCATCACGATAATTTTCACTTCGTGATCCGTCGCAATCGTGAACATCCAATCCAAGCATGTGACTAACTCCGTGCACTGTCCAGCGACGATGAAGACCGATATCTGGCTTCATAGATTCTTCTGCGCTAACAGGTAGCACTCCCATCTTTTCTAAACCTTGAGCAAGTACGTTATGTGAGGCCTCAGTAATGTCTTTAAATTTTGCTCCTGGCTTAACCGCTTCGATTCCTGCACGCTGAGCTTGATATACCAATTCATAAATTTCGCGCTGTGCCGGTGAAAATTTTCCATTTATTGGAAAGCATCTAGTTACATCAGCGGTGTAATAACTTTCAACCTCAATACCTGCGTCGATTAAGATCAAATCCCCATTTAATACATCACCGTCATTTTTAATCCAATGAAGAATGCAAGCATGTGAGCCCGAGGCTGCAATCGTTTCATAACCAAGATCATTGCCATCAGTGCGTGCGCGAGTGAAGAAGGCGCCTTCAATCAAGCGTTCACCGCGTTTTATTTGAGTAGCTTTATCAAAAACCTTCACCATATCTTCAAAGCCACGAATCGTTGCATCAACTGCTTTCCTAGTTTCTGCAATTTCATAGCAATCTTTAATTAGTCGAACTTCAGATAGAAATGTCAGGAAATCAACGGCGCTCTCGTCATCAGCGCTAAGAGTTTCAACAGACTTAGTAAGAAATTGTTCTAAATTTTCAATTGGCATTACCTTTACGCCAAAGATTGACTCAGTTTCTTCAAGTGTTAATCGGCGACCAATCCAGAACTCGCCATATTTTGCATTTCGATAAAATTCCTCGCTGTCGCGAGAAGATCGTGGATGCACAAATAAAAGTGCGTCATGCGATGAACCGTTCGGTTCCATAATAAAAACTGAATCAGGAACGGCGTCATTGGCACCAATCCCGGTGTAATAAGTGAACTCAGTATGAGCGCGGAATCGATAATAAGTATCATTACTACGTTGCTTTTGAGATCCGGCAGGAAAAATTAATCGTTTACCATGAAATTTTGCGCTTAATAACTTTCTTCGTTTTTCAATATTATGTAAATGAGGTATTGGCGCAACGTTTTCAAGTGGCGAAGGCGCCCAGCCCGTCTTCATAAATGAAGCTAAGGCCTGCGCATTTGGCGCATCGTAAGAACGTGTGCCATCTTTCTTTCCAGCCATAGTGAAAGGTTACTAGGGTTTTACCTTAAATGGGTTAACAGTTGCTCGTCATAAACTTTATTAATAGGCGTGACCAATAATTCTGAGATCCCCCTAATGTTTTTTGCTTGAGCAAGTGGCTTTAACTCTTTACCAAGAGGGTCATTTATCTCATTTGATTCTGCAAGATATTTAATCCAGGTGGCTAGTGCTTTAACTAATTTAGGCGCAGGGATATTTTTCGCCGCAAGATCATTTAGCGTATTTATTATTCTTTGTGGAAGTTTTTGCGAACCATCCATCGCAATTTGTCGGCAACGATGGCGCAAGGTCTGATTGGCCATTCTAGCCCTAATCTCTGATGCATATTTTATGAGATCAATATCTAAGTCAAGAGTTTTGATTATTTCATCTTCCTGCATCGCCTTTACGAAACCATTAATCTCTGGAATTTTTATTACATCTGCAACATATTCGATATCGTGAAGCTCACCATAATATGCATCAAAAGAGTGCACCCCATTGAATAAGCGAATTTTGGCAAGCTCATAAGGCCTTACATCTTCTACAAATTGCACGCCCACAGGTTCCAGATATTTTGAAATTGGATCATTTTCAATGACCCATTGGTTGAATATTTCAGTCTTAATTAAGAGGCGATTTTCTTTAGCGGGTGCAGGGACAATTCGATCCACCATGCAATTAGGGAATCGAACATTTTCTTCAATCCAATTCCAAAATTCTTCGTCCTTAATTACTTCACGCATTAACTTCTTAGTGAACTCTCCGTTGCTAGGTAAGTTGTCGCATGAAATTACAGCGATACTGCTTCCATTAACTTTGAATCTCTCCCTCAAGACTTTTGCGAGACGTGAAGCGAATTCCGAATCTGGTTTATATGCCTTTTCCGTGACGGTTAACGTAATTGCCTTTAAATTTGTGGAACGAGCAATCTCTAAGATTCTCTTTTCATCGCGTTCATAGAAAAGCGATTCTTTAATTGAGCCGATGGTTGAGGTTTCGGATTTAACTCCATCGCTTGCCTCAACCTCATAGATTGAATTTGCTGCAGCCATTTCATCAGCAAGTGTTGAACTTCGCATCGAAATTGATGCAATTCCTAAATCCAAATTTCCATTTTCAATTGCTTTGTTAAAGAAGACAGCTTGATGTGCACGGTGAAATCCACCTAAGCCGAAATGCAGAATTCCAATTTCAACTTTACTTCGATCGTAATTGATCATTACAACTTAAAGAATTCTTTGGATAAATGATAGGCAAGTTGCGGCGCCAATTCGTGAGCAGTCTTTTCACTAATTATTTTTGCATCAACCATCTCAGCTAAATATTTTGCATCGAATTTGCGGGCAATTTTGTGCCTAGCCGGGATTGAACAGAATGCTCGAGTGTCATCAATAAACCCGACCGTGTTATAGAAACCTGCTGTTTCAATAGTCGCATCGCGCCATCTACGCATTCCATTGATTGAATCATGGAACCACCAAGGTGGACCAAGTCGCACCGCCGGATAAGCACCAGCAAGTGGAGCTAATTCACGAGAGTATGTCGACTCATCAAGAGTAAATAAAACCATTCTGAAATTCTGATGTTTTCCAAAATCATTCAAAAGTGGTCGCAATTCTTTTGTGAAAGTTGTTGCAGTTGGAATATCAAAACCTTTATCCGGTCCATAGGCGCTGAAAATTTCGTCATCATAATTTCTATATGAACCAGGATGGAGTTGCATGACTAGGCCATCAACTGAAGACATCTTGGCAAATTCATAAAGCATTACGGCGCGAAATTCATCAAATCTCTTTCCTTCCATAACATCTCTAAATAATTTCTCGGTATCCATCTCATGCATTTTTTGCGTTTGTGGCGAGAAGATTCCGTGATCTGAAGCCGTTGCACCTAATGATTTGAAGTATGCGCGGCGCTCTTTAAGTTTTGCAATAAGGGTTGCAAAAGAAGTTGCGCCAAGTTTTTCTATCGAATCTTTGAAATCTGCTCTTGCTGGATCTGTTACATCATCTGGTCTAAATGTTGGAATGACTCGACCAGGGGCTCCCATAATTTTTAAGTTTGCATGGGCATGCAGCGGATCATTGGTTGAATCTGTAGTTGCAAGAACTTCGATATTAAAGCGCTTCATAAGCGCTAGTGGTTTAAATTCTGGACTCGCCAACATCTCGTTAATTTTCGCAAACGAAGCGTCTGCATCAATCTCTGAAATATCAGAAATCTCAAAGAGCGAATCAAAGATTTCAGTTAGCCAGAGACTAGAAGGAGTTCCAGCAAATAGCTTCCAATTACTTACAAATAATCGCCATACCTCAATTGAAGGGCGCTTCAATTCTTCGTAATTTACCTCTTGGCTATAAAGCATTCGAGTTATGTAATGATCTGGGCGGATAAGTAAATCGACCGCATCGTTCCAGTTCTCGTTAGCCGCCAATAAATTTGCATCTACATGACCATGTGGCGAGATGATTGGAAAGTCAGCCATCTCTTCATAAAGAGCCTTACTTAATTTAGACATGGGATTGAAGCCAGTCGAATGCGCTCTCTTGCATCTCTACAGTGAATGAATGCTTCACTGGATAAGTATCTGATTTGTACTCACCATTTGTCTCTAGAAAATGCGAAGAAATTGCTGCATCGGCAGCGCGCATCCCATCTTTTGTGAAGAGTTGGTCTTCACCACAGAACTGCACATACAAAGGAGTTTCTGGATTGATCATCGTTAAACCTGGCCAATCAGTTACTTGGGCAAGTCCAGTAGGGAAGAACATCCAAGAGTGTGGAGCGATATGAATTGGAACCATTGATTCATAAGTCGCCATCGCACCCACTGAAACAACTGCGCTTAACTCCGGAGATGTTGCATGCATATATATTGCACGGCAACCACCGCCAGATAGCCCAACTACCGAGATTGATCCATTAGTTTCAGGAAGAGATTTAGAAACTTCTAGAGCAACTCGATCATCAAAATTTAGAAGTCCGGCAAGTGTTGTCCCAAACAAACTTAAATATTTTGAGAGTGACATTGATTCATGCATGATTGAAGCTGATTCAAAATCATCTCGCCCTAATATTTCAAAGAGCCGTGCGGCTAAAAATTCTTTTTTGAATCCGCGAGAACCCCACATAAAGCAATCAAAAGTTAAAACCGCAAAGCCACGTTTTGCTAATGCGTTTGCCGCGCCACGATTTCCATAGTGATCGCGTTTTACCCAACTTACATTTTCAGGTAACTCGCCTAGCCCATCTATTAATTTTTCTTTGCCATATCCCTTTACATCATCATGGGAATGAAAAAATAAAACACCTGGCAAAGGTTTTGTTACGCCGCTTGGTTTTAATAGATAGCCTTCAGAGCGCGGCCCAAATCCAGTCGACCAACTGATCTCTTCGATATCGACACCGTCGTGCGAAATTCTTTGACCACGTTTTATTTGAAATTCAGTTGGAAATTTTGGCAGATTGCCAAATAATTTAATTAAACCTTCACGATCAAGCCTTGGTTTCTTTGGTGGATTAAAATTTAGCGCACTCGGTAGATCTTGAAAATCTCCGAGATTAGAAATCATTTTTAGCCAGCAGCGCCTGAACCAGATGGTCCAGCTTTGCGTTGTACTTGTGGAGCGCCGCCAGAACGTTGTCCACCGCGAATCTTTGATCCGCCATCTTTATGCTCTTCATTGACGCCAGACTTTTTATTTTTCTTGGCATCTAAAGCTGCTTTCATGCGGGCTTTAATATCGTCATTTGCGCTCATGCGTGAATTCTACTTGTGTTTCGCGTTGTAGATAAAGACCGATAAAATCGTCATTACTGGAGACGTCGCATAGCCCGGTCTAGTGCGCCTCACTGCTAATGAGGTTGACCCGAAAGGGTCTCGGAGGTTCAAATCCTCTCGTCTCCGCTCTTCTTCGCCTCGCTCCGACGATTCACCTATGACTACTCTATTTAATTAACTTGGAACCGATTTCTCGCTCAGAATTTATCGCGTTGGGAAATCTCCGCCGGTAGTTTCTCTTAATATTTCAATAACTGATTCTGTTTGATCCCACATGGGCGCATGACCTGATTTCTTAAGAACATACCAATTGGAATGTTTCGGTACCAGGGACTTTTCCTGGCAATCTTTGGCAGGTAGCGTGTTATCGGTATCACCAAAAATAATACTGACTGGAATATTTTCTGAGATTTTTTTATCAAATCGATTTCCGTTTGTTCCTTTCCATAGCGCGGGATAACCAGAAGCAGTTCCCATCGCCACAGCAGCGTCAACACAAGTTTCAATAGATAATTTTTCCCATTGTGGACTAACTAAGCCAAATCCAATAAATCTAAGTACTTTAAATTTGAGTAAATAATTAGCGTACCTATAAAAAATTCTCGCCATAAATCGGCTCGTGCTCAATGCTGGACTTAAATAACTTCTTGGAGTTAACCACAATCCGGCAGGGGAAACTCCAGTTACTGATAATACGCTTTCAGGAAATTTGGCTCCCATTTCAAGTGCAATCCAACCACCCAATGAATTTCCAATTAAGTGAAACTTAGTTAAACCATTTGCAATTAGATTCGCGTGGATTATTTCCGCCAAGACTTCGGGAGTCATTTCTGGCTGTGCAAGCTCTTTTGAATCACCATGGCCAGGTAGATCAAAAACTATTAATCTGAAATTTTTCGGAAGTGCTTGGACCATTGGGTACCAAGCAGATTTTGCTGAACCAAGGCCATGTATTGCAACCAGTGGGATGCCACCGTCGCCAAAATAAAGTAACTCCATCGGGACTTATAATAAGGCCGTGAGAAAGTCGATACAAAAATGCTAGGCGGAATAGATAATCATCTATTCTTAAGTGGCTTTGGCGGCTTCTTCGTTGTACTTTTAATCCTAATACCTCTACTTATTTGGGCATTTCCGAATGGTAAAAAAGATAAAGCTCACGCAAAGATGGTACGAGATATTACAAAAGAATTAAGAAAAATTAAGAAGAAATGAGCCAAAAAATTTACTCAGGTAATTCCCAAAAGGAGATTAAATAGTGGCTCGAGTACTTGCCCTAATGGGCTCAGGTGAAAATAGTCCTGCAATGGTGACTCCGCACCAAAACATTCTTAAGAAAATCGGAAAAAATTCAAAACGAATTAACTTAGATACCCCATACGGATTTCAAGAGAATGCAGATGAGTTAACTGAGCGTATTAAGAAATATTTTTCGGTAAACGTTGGATTTGAATTAGAGGATGTAAATTTTAGAAATACTAAAGCAAATAATGTAAGCGATATTGAAAGCGCGGATTGGGTTTTCTCTGGACCGGGCGGACCAACATATGCGCTAAAGGTGTGGAAAGAGACTGGAGC
>CAYPMF010000035.1:0-9869 GCA_964411805.1 uncultured Actinomycetes bacterium
TTTCACGGCGTAGCTTTGCCATCTTGTCATTAATACGACGGCGATCAGTTTCAATCTTCGTTTCACCAGGTCCACGGCCACCAATGCCACCGGCCTGTCTAGAGAGAGCATCACCCCAACCGCGTAAACGCGGCAATAAATAAGCCATCTGTGCCAACTCAACTTGCGCTTTACCTTCTTTACTCTTTGCATGTTGAGCAAAGATGTCGAGAATTAGCGCCGTTCTATCAATTACTTTTACTTTTACCTTCTGTTCCAAAGTTCGCAATTGCGCAGGAGAAAGTTCACCATCACAAATAACGGTATCTGCGCCAGTATTAATAACGGCTTGACGTAACTCTTGCACCTTTCCTGAACCAATAAATGTTCCTGGATCTGGTTTATCTCGACGCTGAATCAAGCCTTCTAAAACTTCTGAACCGGCAGTTTCAGCAAGTGCAGCTAGCTCTTTTAAAGAGTTGTCGGCATCTTGTGGTGTTCCATCAGTCCACACCCCAACCAAGACAACTCGCTCTAAACGTAGTTGGCGGTATTCCGCATCAGAAACATCTTGAAGTTCTGTTGATAGACCGCTTACGCGACGAAGCGCATTTCTATCTTGGAGATCTTGTTGACTGTTCTCCCAATTATCTTGTTGTGCTTCTTGCGCATCAAACTCTGCAGCAACGCGGGCTGACTCTTCTAGAAGTTTGTCGTAATCAATCTCTTTCACAGGTAAGAATCAAGCTCGCAATCTTTGATAAGTACGGCAGGTCCAGAAAGCGTGGCATTGCTATGCCCATCTATTTCAACTTGTAGCGTTCCTCCTGGTGGATGAATAATCCATTTACTTGGTAATTTCTTTCCGCTCTTAATTGTTGCGGCTAGTGCGACTGCGCAAGTTCCGGTTCCACAAGATCTAGTCTCGCCAACTCCTCTTTCATGCACGCGCATCTTTAACTCGCCATTTGGAAGAAATTCAACAAATTCAACATTAACGCCATCTGGATATTCAGACTTTGGCGAAACAAGTGGTGCGCTCTTTAAATCACCTGCGTCAGCAACGCTTTCAACAAAGACAACAGCGTGCGGATTACCTACATCTACATTTATCCCACCGCTCCAGTTCTTTCCATTTGCACTTACTTCAATATCTTCTGATAAAGCTTCAACCTTTCCAAGATTGACAGCGATATCTGCGCTTTTTGGCACTGATAAATACTTCATGCCATCTCGAGTATCAATCGAAAAAATTCCCTCTTTTTGGAAGCCGCGGTCAACTAGGTATCTAGCCATAACGCGAATTCCATTACCACACATCTCTGCAAGTGATCCATCATTATTGCGATAATCCATAAACCACTTATCGTTCTCTTTTCCGATGCGAATAAAGCCATCGCATCCAATTCCAGAGGTTCGATTACAGATTCTTGCAACTTGGTCAGGTGTGAAAGTTAAATTATTTTCTGGATCGTAAACCAGGACAAAATCATTCTCTGTCCCATGCCCATACGTTCCGATCATGCTTTGAGAATATCGTTAAGAACCGCATCCTTGCGATTTGAACCCGCAGTCAGCCATTTGATCCGCTCATCTCGCTTAAACCAGGTCTCTTGTCGCCTTGCATATTGGCGAGTTGCAATCTTGGTTAACTCTTTTGCATCGCTTTCTAAACTCTCCCCACTTAAGAAGTTAATGATTTGGCTATAGCCAATCGCTTGCTTAGCTGTTCGCCCAATCGGATTTTCAACTAACTTCTTAACCTCATCAACAAAACCAAGTTCCCACATTCTCTCTACTCGAGAATCGATTCTCTGATCTAAATTATCGCGATCCAACTCCAAACCAAATTGGATTGCATCTGGATATTTGGTTGAGCCCTCTCTTGGTAAATTTGCCGTGAAGGGCTTACCGGTAATTTCAATTACCTCTAGCGCTCTAACAACTCTACGAATATTCTCTTTCGGAATGGCAAGGGCTGCAGCTGGATCTAACTTTGCCAGCCTTTCATGAAGCGAATCTGCTCCAATTTTTTCGGCAAGTTTTTCAATCTCAGCTCTAACTTCTTCATCAGTCTCTGGAAAATTTAAATCATCCAAGATTGCTTTTATATATAGACCGGTCCCGCCAACAACAACCACAGACTTACTTTTCAGCAATTGATCAATAATTTTTCGCGCCTCTTCTTGATACCAAGAAACGGTAACATCAACACTTGGCTCGACGACATCAATTAAATGATGGGTGATTCCACTTCGCTCCTCAATCGATAACTTTGCCGTTCCGATATCCATTCCGCGATAAATTTGCATGGAATCAGCGTTGAGGATGTCCGCACCAATTTCCTTAGCTATTGAAATTGCTAAATCACTCTTACCAGTAGCGGTCGCTCCACCAATAACAATTAGTTTTTTCACATCTGTTCTTTCAAAGTTGCAAGTGAAGGCATTCCCATCATCAAAGGTCCCTTGGTGCTTTCATTTGCACGCGCCTGCGTTGCATCTCCCCCAACTGTCTTTCTAATTGAAATTGGAAGTTGGTCTGCCAAAATAAAATTTGCCGTCGCAGAAGTGATCTCTGAAGTTACAAAATCTCCTGGTCGAGGTGGATTTGCCGGATCAATTGCAACGTGGGTCAATCTAAAATCTTTTGTTCGGCCAGTTGCTTTGGCACCGTCAATATCTGCAACCAAAATTTCTTCCACTCTGCCTACTATTTCTTGATTAACTTTTGCTGAAATCTTTTGTTGTAATTTATGGAGGCGTTCATATCTATCGCGCATAACTTCGTCTGAAATTTGATTATCCATTGTGGCGGCAGGGGTGCCAGGACGCTTGGAATATTGGAATGAATAGGCCGCTAAAAACTTAACTTCTTCCATTATTGAGAGAGTCTCTTGGAAATCTTCTTCCCTCTCGCCTGGGAAACCAACGATGATGTCGGTTGTGATTGTTGAATTAGGAATAGCTTTACGAACCCTCTCGATAATTCCAAGGTAACGCTCTCTTCGGTAAGAACGGCGCATCGCCTGCAGAATTGTGTCCGAACCAGATTGGAGCGGCATATGCAGATGTGGCATGACACTTGGCGTTTGCGCCATCGCTTCAATCACATCATCAGTGAAATCTTTTGGATGAGGTGACATAAAGCGAATTCGCTCAAGCCCTTTTATCGCTCCAACTTCACGGAGTAGGTTTGCAAAGCCGCCATTTTTGTAAGCATTTACATTTTGTCCAAGTAGGGTAATTTCAATAACGCCCTGATCTACCAGCGCCTGCGCCTCTTTAACGATATCTATTTCTTCGCGATCTTTTTCTGGACCACGCAATTGGGGCACAATGCAGAAAGTACAAGTGTTATTGCAACCTACAGAAATTGAAACCCAAGCGCTAAATGCGCTGTGGCGACGAGATGGAAGTGTTGATGGGAAATGTTCCAGCGACTCTTTAATTTCAACTTGCGACTCTTCTTCAATTCGAGATCGCTCTAAAAGAGTTGGCAGTGAACCAATATTGTGAGTACCAAAGACCACATCAACATATGGCGCTCTCTTAATAATTGAATCCTGATCTTTTTGAGCCATGCAACCGCCGACAGCAATTTGAAAGCTGGAATCTTTTCGCTTACGTGGCGCTAAAAAGGAGAGCCGTCCATACAATTTATTATCGGCATTTTCGCGAACAGCGCAGGTATTAAATACAACTAAATCTGGATCGCTACCTTCAATCGCCTGTTCATAACCGGCCTCTAATAAAAGACCTGCGATTCGCTCTGAGTCGTGGACATTCATCTGACAGCCATAGGTCTCTATGACAAATGTCTTTGCGCTCATAGCGCGCCATTCTAGTTAATCGAGGAGCTACTCAATAATTCACGAATAATTCGCGAGGTAATTGAAGAGCTAAAGCCTTTTCGATTTAGAACCCCGGAGACTCTCGAATAAATCTTCTCCGGTGGAAGATTTATGGATGATCGAAACTTCTTCTCTGCCAATGCATATGCGGTCTGATACTCAAGATCATCATCGATCTTTTCAATTACCTCGTCGATAATATCTTGCGAAACTCCCTTAGTTCGAAGTTCGCCAGCGATAACTCGTTTTGATAACTTCTTCTGACGCTGGCGCGATTCACTCCAAATATTTGCAAACTCAAGATCATTTAATAGACCTTGAAGTTCGAGCTCATCTAAAACAGATTCGGCAATCTCACTATCAACGCCGCGTTTTAGTAAGTGAGTAGACAACTCCGCCCTACTCTTCGCACGGGGAGCCAGCGCGTGGAGAGCGCTCGACATTGCGAATGAGTAGGGATCGGAGTCGATATTTTTAGAACTCAACCTCTGCTACTGCCTCATCGATAGCTGCAGCTAGTTCGGAATCAACAACAGTTGGTGAATAACTCTCGCGAATCTTGCTCTCAATTTCATTTGCAAGATCTGGGTTATCGATAAGGAATGCGCGTGCATTCTCTTTTCCTTGACCCAATTGATCCCCTTCATATGTGTACCAAGCGCCTGACTTCTTTACGATGCCAATCTCAACGCCAAGATCGATAAGTGATCCCTCACGAGAGATTCCAACGCCGTAGATGATGTCGAACTCTGCTTGCTTAAATGGGGGCGCCATCTTGTTTTTAACAACTTTGACGCGAGTACGGTTACCGACCGCATCTTGGCCATCTTTAAGAGTTTCAATTCGGCGAACATCCATACGAACAGATGCATAGAACTTCAACGCCTTACCGCCAGTTGTGGTCTCAGGTGTTCCAAAGAAGACGCCGATCTTGTCACGCAATTGGTTGATAAAGATCGCAGTTGTCTTTGATTGGCTAAGCGCACCTGTAATTTTGCGAAGCGCTTGAGACATTAGGCGAGCTTGAAGACCCATATGTGAATCTCCCATCTCGCCCTCAATTTCAGCGCGAGGTGTAAGAGCTGCAACTGAGTCGATAACAACGATATCTAGCGCGCCGGAACGAACCAACATATCCATGATCTCAAGAGCTTGCTCACCAGTATCTGGTTGTGAGACAAGGAGAGCATCGATATCAACGCCTAACTTCTTTGCATACTCAGGATCAAGGGCATGCTCCGCATCGATAAATGCAGCGATTCCGCCATTGCGTTGCGCATTTGCAATTGCATGTAGCGCAACAGTGGTCTTACCTGAAGATTCAGGTCCATAAATTTCAACGATACGTCCGCGAGGAAGGCCACCAATTCCAAGTGCGATATCAAGTGCAACTGAACCAGTTGGGATTACCTCAAGAACTTGTGGGCCACGATCGCCCATCTTCATTACGCTCCCCTTGCCGAACTGACGTTCAATCTGGGCTAGCGCGCTATCCAACGCTTTTGCTTTCTCTGTGTTTAATTTTCCGGTTGTCTCCGGCTGCTCTTTATCTTTCTCTCGAGCCATTACCTTGCCTTTCATGTTCGTAGTTCGTCCCCGAAGGTACGGAAAACCACCGACGGCAGAGGCTTTGCTTCTGCGGAGCTGTGGAACCGCTCGGGCTGGGTATATCTAGCTCGCCGCTAGATAGGAGTAGGTTACCGAACATCTGTTCGAATAGCCAGTAAGGCTAGAAAGACACGCTGATTACTTTAAAAGTATTTAGCTAGCTACTTTTTAAAGAGCTCTGGGTTATGCGCGATGATCGCTTTCCAAATATCGCCTGGTTCAAAACCAATGTCGAGAGCCTGATTTACCGTCGCCCCACCTAATTCCGAGTGGACGATATCCCTTGAGTAGGTATCTGGATCGGCAAAGGTCTCTTTTATGCGAGCCCGTAGCTCGGTAATTCTCATGCGAAGGCGCGAGCCAACTTGTCGGCCTGTTGCGCAGATTCTCCATCAGAAAGCGGTGAACCAATCTGGCTGATTAACCAGTGAATAACCAAGCTTCCATTTGTTGGACCAAAGAGCTTCATCGCAGATTCGTTAGCTAATTGCCAGAGTGGGTGGTCGCTTTGAGTTACAAATTTTGCAATATCTGTTGGGTCGGTTTCGCGCATCTTGGCGAGCGCCGAATCGCTTGAGATATCTCTAGAAAGTAGATAGAGCGCATCGCGAGGTGAATCTGCTCCGCTTGCGAGTGCGGATAACCTTTCAATTTCTGATTCGATGAGAGCAAGGATCATCTCTTCTTTATCAGCGAAGTGGTTATAAACCGTAGCTCTTGAAACTTGGGCCTTGGTCGAAATATCGACCATGTTGGATTCATATGAACCAACTTGAGCAATCTCTAATTTAGCGCCAGCGAGGATTGCTTCTCTGGTGCGATTTTGTAGCGCCATAAATAATGCTAAGTATTAAAACTAAGCAGCCTCTTCTACAACAGTAAGTTTCTTTACCTCAGTAGTTGCGACCTTGCTAGCAACATCGGTAAGGACGCGAGAAAGTTGGAGATCAAGGGCGGTACAGATTGAATTTAGAAGTTCGGAAGAGGCCTCTTTTTGGCCGCGTTCAACTTCAGATAGATATCCCAATGAGACTCGCGCGTTCTTTGCAACATCACGGAGGGTGCGCCCTTGGGAAACTCTGGCAACGCGAAGCGCGCTACCTAGATGGGTGCGAAGTAATGTCATGGCTTAAGGATACGCGAAAGAAGCGCAAAAGCGCTGTCAATTGTGGCTTTTCGGATACTACTTCTATCGCCGAGAAGCGAAAGTGGAATTGCATCAGTGTATTTCTTCGTTGAGATCGCAATCCAGACCGTACCAGCCTTTTGACCATAGGCCTTTCCTGGACCAGCAACGCCAGTTGTTGCAATACCAATATCGCTCTTAAATCTCTTTCTAATTTCAATTGCCATCTCTTTGGCAACCTCTTCACTTACAGCGGTAACTTTCTTTAAAGTCGACTTTGAGATTCCAAGCTCTTTGATCTTTACCTCATCGCTATATGCAATGACTCCGCCAAGAAAGATTTCAGAAGACCCTGCTATTTCCGTGATTGCACTACCAAGCCCGCCACCAGTTAACGATTCAGCGACCGCGATAGTTAATTTTGCTTTTCTTAACTGCTTAACTAATTCTTGGGCGTTCATTTTGAGAGCGCCTTTTTAATGTAATCAAGCCCAGTCACAACAGTGAGTAATAAGCCAATTCCCATAAAGATATCTCTTGGGAGTAAAAGGAAGCTTGGAAGTGGCAAGATATAAAATCCAATTCCAAAGCCGGTAAATAAAGTCTTTAACTTCCCACCCTTGCTAGCTGGAATGACTCCCATTCTCTTTATTACCGCTAATCGAAGAAGAGTAATGCCAACTTCTCGGACCAAAATAACAATGGTGACCCACCACCAAAACTTTCCTTGAATCGAAAGTCCGATCATCGCCGTTCCAATTGCAAACTTATCTGCCACTGGATCTAAAAAAGCTCCAAAGCTAGTAGTTTGCTTTCGAGCTCTAGCTAATCGCCCATCAAAGAAATCTGTTAAACCCACTATGAAGAAGGAAGCCCATGCAATCCATTGCCAGGTTGCATCGTTGCCACCATTTTTAAAGAGCGCATATGCACACCAAGGCAGGATAAATATTCTAAATAGCGTAAGTGAGTTAGGAAGATTCGGTCTTGAAATACTCATAGTGGTGTGGCTACCAAATCTACGCCTTCAACTTCACTGACTATTGCATCGACATATTCGCCGACTTTAAATTTATTGCGACCTCGAATATACGTTGAGCCATCTACCTCTGGACCTTGGTGCTCTGCTCTACCCTCTCCAGTTTCACCATCTTCAATTAAAACTCGAACTTTTTCTCCAATGCGCTCCTCGGCTCGTTGTGAAATTACCTCATCAACTAAGGTCGAGAGTTCTGAAACGCGTTTGGCTATTTCATCGCTATCAACCTTTTCACCTAGGCCAATTGCTTCAGTCTTATCTTCATCTGAATAACCAAAAACACCGATTGCATCAAGCCGCGCCTTCGAAACAAATTCAATTAACTCTTCATACTCGGCTTGAGTTTCTCCAGGGAATCCAACGATAAAGTTTGAACGAATTCCAGCTTGCGGATTTAGCGCTCTGATTTGAGAGAGAAGATGTAGGAATTTTTCGCCATCGCCAAAGCGGCGCATTCTGCGAAGTACCGTTCCACTTGAATGTTGGAATGAGAGATCAAAGTAAGGAACCACCTTTGGAGTTGAGACCATTGCCTGCAAGAGGGTTGGTCTAATCTCAGCAGGTTGGAGATAAGAAAGGCGGATGCGCTCGATTCCTTCAATTGCAGCCAACTCTGGAAGCAATTTCTCCATTAGTTGGAGATCTCGCAAATCCTTCCCATATGAAGTTGTGTTCTCGGAGACTAGAAAAAGTTCAGTTACGCCATTGTCGGCCAACCATTTAGCTTCATTAATTACTTCAGTTGGGCGGCGAGAGATATAAGCACCGCGGAATTGCGGAATGGCACAGAAAGCACATTTGCGATCGCAGCCAGATGCAATCTTCAGCGGCGCCATTGGTGAGTTATCTAAACGCTTTCTTGCAAAGTCTGTTGCGCTTGCTTCGCTCTGTCTATCGACTGGAGAAATGGGAAGTAGCGCTCTACGATCTCTAGGCACTGGTGGAACTACATGTCCACCACTCAAAATAGTATTTAATCGATTTGATATCTCTTTATAATCATCGAATCCCAAAATTGCATCGGCTTCTGGAAGCGCTGCTGCTAATTCATCACCATAACGTTCAGCCATACAACCAACAGCAACCACAGCTTTAGTTATGCCATTTGATTTGAGTGAATGAGCTTCTAGTAAAGCATCAACAGAATCTTTCTTTGCGCTTTCAATAAATCCGCAGGTGTTAATTACCGCTACCTCGGCAGCGCTTGGATCTGAAACTAACTCCCAACCATCGGCAGCAAGGCGCCCAGCGAGCTCTTCAGAATCAACTTCATTGCGAGAGCAACCTAAAGTTGTTAGTGAAACTTTAATTTTTTTGCTTTGAGTGACAGCGCCCATTGGCACTAGTTTAGCGAGTTACTTAATTAGCCTCAGCAATTAACCCTGGTTTGAATCGCTTGGACCAAAGGAGAGGTGAACTACTTCTCCAACGTTGCCTGCAATTCCAAGCTCTTTCCCATTTACATTTAAGCTGATTGCACCAGAATTTCCAATTGTTACATTTAATTGTTGCGCATCCTTAAAAGTCTGAGTCTGTCCAGAAGAGATACGGCCACTAAATACTTGCGTGCCTGCACCATCTTGTATTCCAACCCATGATTGGCCACTCACTCCCGTTAGCACAACGACTACTCCAGAAGTCTTAGTAGCAACAACGCTTGATGGTTGTGAAGAACTTTGAGTTGGACTCTTTGCGGGAGCATCTGTCTTATGAGTCTTTGTAAATGAAAGTGCTGCAGGGAGTGCAACTGATAGAACAACTACAAGGCCCGCTGCAACTCCAAGAGTTTTATAAGAAATATTTCGTTTTGCAGGAGTTGCTGTAGTTACATTATTTTCTGAAAGTAAATCAATCATTGGACGATCAATCTCGCCAGTTTGATCTTCAAATCTTTCCATCCACTTATCGCCATCCACTCGAAGAGCTTTTGCGATTGAGCGAATATGTCCGCGTGCATAAGTTGTGCCGCCAGATGATTCAAATTTGTCTGCTTCTAAATCTCTAAGAACTGCAGGAGGTATGCGAGTAATTTTTTCTAACTCTGAAATTGAATACCCAGCATTTTCGCGCGATGCACGGATTACACCACCGAGACTTTGGTGATCTGACATGGGAACCTCTTACTGCTGGGAAGGGTCCAAGTCTAAAACGATAAATTTGTGAGGTCAAATATTCCCTTGCAGGCGCTCTAAAACTTCAGGCATCTGCTCTGCATTTATTAAGACTGTCCTCGCTTTTGAACCTTCTGATGGTCCAACAATTCC
>CAYPMF010000036.1:0-9365 GCA_964411805.1 uncultured Actinomycetes bacterium
GAATAGTCCAACCAGCAGTACCAAGAACACCTGCGAGCGTTGCAGCAATAACGAAACGACCACCAGGAAATACAACTGGACGAGTTGTCATCAACTCTTGCAACTTTAAGAATGTAATAACTGAGCCCGAGAATGAAGTACATCCAACAATTACAGTGAAAACCGTTGCAACAACTTCAGCAACGCTTGCTTCTGAGCCAAGGTTGAAATACTCAACAATTGCAACCAGAGCGGCAGCACCACCACCAACACCATTAAATAGCGCAACTAGTTGTGGCATCGATGTCATTTGGATTTTACGCGCGGCAGGAACGCCAACGAGAACGCCAATCGCGATAGCTGCAACAATTAAAGTGAAATTATGAATTTTTGTAATTGAAGGATCGAAGAAAACTAGGAGTGTGGCAGCAGTTGCGCCCGCTGCTCCAATCAAATTTCCACGTCTAGCTGATTTAGGTGAAGAGAGTCCCTTCAGCGCCAAGATAAAAGAGACGGCAACAGCAAGGCCTAAAAGATCATATAAATTCTTAGACATTACTTCGCTCCTTTCTTTTTGCCTTTAAACATTTCTAGCATGCGGTCTGTGACAACGAAGCCACCAACCATATTTATAGTTGCCAGTATGACTGCAATTATTGATAGAACTGTTCCCAGAGTTGTGGTTGATTTTGCTGCAACGATAATCGCGCCGACCAAGATAATTCCGTGAATCGCATTTGCACCAGACATTAGAGGTGTATGAAGTGTGGTTGATACCTTCGATACAACTTCAAAACCAACGAATACTGATAGAACGAAGATTGTGAGAATTGCTAGTGAACTCATTATTTCTTCCCTTCTGGGGTGCGACGAGAACCGTTGTGGGTTACCGCAGCAGCATCAATAATTTCATCATTGAAATCTAAGTTAAGTGAAGCCTTACCTTCTGCGCTCTTAACAAGTAAGCCAAGTAGGTTGACGACGTTACGAGAGAAGAGCATAGAAGCGTGATTTGGAAGTTGAGATGGAACATCTTTTCCGCCCCAGACAATCACGCCATTTGTAGTCGTAATTATTTCGCCTGCTTTTGAACCTTCAACATTTCCACCGGTCTCAGAAGCTAAATCAACAATTACTGAACCGCTTCGCATTGCACCAACCATGTCAGCAGTTACTAGTCGTGGTGCCGGACGTCCCGGAACAGCTGCAGTTGTTATAACAACATCAGCCGCCGCCAAATATGGTTTTAGAAGTTCACGTTGTTTTGCTGCGCGATCTTCTGTCATTTCGCGAGCGTATCCACCTGAACCTTCAAGCGCTTCAAGTTCGAGAGTAATAAATTTTGCACCCATTGATTTAACTTCATCAGCAGATGCTGGGCGGACATCGTATGCACTAACAACTGCACCAAGTCGCTTTGCAGTTGCAATTGCTTGTAGACCAGCAACGCCAGCGCCGAGTACAACTACTTGAGCCGGAGTTACTGTTCCCGCTGCAGTCATCAACATTGGAAAGAAGCGTGGAGATAAATCTGCTGCAACAAGTGAGGCACGATAACCTGCGCAAAGTGCTTGTGAAGTTAGCGCATCCATAGATTGTGCACGCGAAATTCTTGGAATTAACTCCATCGAGAAAGAGGTAAGTCCTGCGCTCGCAGAAGCCTCAATAGAATCAACTTGAGTTGTAGGGGATAAGAAAGAGATTGTGATTGCGCCCTTTTTCAAAGTTTTCATTTGATCAGGAGTTAGTGCAGTAACGCTTGCAACGATATCGGCATCACTTATTACATTGCCGGCTTTCACCTGTGCGCCCGCTTTTGTGTAGTGATCATCAGGATAACCAGATGCCACACCCGCACCAGACTCAATAATTACTTCGAGTCCCTGCTTAACTAATTTTCCAATTACATCTGGCGCTAAGCCAACGCGGGCTTCACCAGGTCTGATCTCTTTAGGCACACCAATTCGCATTGGGGAAGATTAGCCCTTCAAGTCCCCTCTGACTAAGTGATAGAGGATTGCTTGAATTGTGGTGCGTCGATGGAAGGCTTCGCGCCAAATTACAGATTTTGGACCATCCAATACTTCAGCGCTTACCTCTTCGCCACGGTGCGCAGGAAGGCAATGCATAAAAATTGAATCGCTAGTTGTTAGAGCCATAAGTTTATTTGTAACTGCGAAAGGAGAGAGAGCAGCAAGTTTTTCCGCCTTCTCAGATTCCGGATCTCCCATAGACATCCATACATCGGTATATAAAACAGATGCCCCAGTTGCGGCTGCAATTGGATCAGTAAGTACTTCCACTTTGCCACCAGATTTGGCAGCAATATCTCTTGCAGTATTTACAGCAGTTTCATCTGGCGCCCACTTACCACCTGGAGTTGCAACCACGACATGAGCTCCCATTATCGCGCCCATGATTAACCAGGCATGCGCCATATTGTTGCCATCGCCTAAGTAAGTAAATTTTCTTCCAGAAATATTCTTTCCGAATACTTCTCTAATAGTTAGCCAATCCGCCAGTAATTGAGTTGGGTGATCATCGTCGGTTAAAGCGTTAAGGACTGGAATAGTTGAGTGCTTACCTAGTTCATCAACATCAGATTGTTTAAAGGTGCGGACAACTAGGGCGCTCGCAAATCCACTAATTATTCTTGCGGTGTCTGCAATAGTTTCACCGCGTCCGATTTGAAGATCATCACCGCGTAAGAAAATTGGTGTGCCACCCAGATGCGCAATTGCTGTCTCTGTGGCCAAGCGAGTTCTAGTTGAAGGCTTGGTCATATAAATCGCTACTGTGCGATTCTTTAGAGCCTTCTTCGCGGCAAGTGGGTCTTTTGCGAATTTAGCTGCGGTATCGAGGATTAATTCGACATCGGCGCGAGATAAATCTTCGGTACGCAGTAGATCTTTCACTAGTAAATAATAACTGCAGTAATAGAATTGCCATCAATGTTTAATAAACGCAAGGTCCTTACGCTCACAATCGCCCTTGCCACCCTACTTTTAACTGCCAACTCCACTTATGCAGACAATCCGCCTCGAAAAATCCTGACTGGTTGGATTCCTTACTATTCCAAGACTGGCCTTTCTTCGGCTGTCGTAAATGCTGACTTAATTCAAGATGTTTCACCTTTTTGGTACTCACTTACTGGCGAAAAGATAATTGTTGATCAATACGCAACCGGCAATCCGAGTATTCCAATCTCAGTTCCTATCGGAACTTTGCGAAGCATGAATTTCAATATCATTCCAACAATCACCGACGGCACAGCTAAAGGCGTATTGGCAAAGTTATTGGCTTCGCCTACCTCGCGCGCAAATATCGTATCCACGATCATCGCTTTAGTTAACCAACAAAATTACAACGGAATTGATTTAGATTTTGAGAACTTCGCCTTTGTCGATGGAAATACAACCTGGCCAACAACTGCACCACTTTGGAGCCAATTTGTAATTGAATTATCTAACGCGCTTCATGCACAAAATAAAATTCTTTCAGTTACAACACCCGTTGCATTTGATCCGACAACAGGCAAGAGGGGTTACTACGTTTATTCCTGGCCAACTATTTCTTCTTACATAGATCGCCTTCGAATAATGACTTATGACTACTCGGTTGCAACTCCAGGGCCAATTGGACCAATTATTTGGACAGAAGATGCAGTTAAGTATGCAGTCTCAGTTATTCCTGCTTCAAAAGTTTATGTAGGGATTGCAGGTTATGGTCGAGATTGGATTACTAAAGTTGATGGCGTATGTCCATCAAACGTTGCTTCATCAATAAAAGTTGGAGCAAAAGCGGCTACCTTTGTATTGCGCGACGCGCAAAATTTAGCTGCTTCATATGGCGCCATTCCAACATTTGTTGATAAATACGGCGAAAATACTTTTTCATATCAAAAAACATATATTGGAACTACTGCTGCGGGACTTGCAACACAATGCACTGCCTCTAGAACAGCTTGGTATATGGATGCAAAGGCATATGCATTGCGAGGAGCGTTAGTCTCAAAGTACCGATTAGGTGGAGTTGCTGAGTGGACGCTTGGAATGGAAGATCAAAGCGCCGCTCAAGCAATTAGAGATCTTGCTAAATCTATTGCACCAGATATTGTAAATTCAACGTTAAGCACTGAATTAGATTTTACTTCACTGGGCCAGTCAATAAGTATTACTGGAACTTTTGCACTTCCTGACACCCGTCCAATTAGCGGATTACCGGTCAGAGTTGAGGGGAAGAATTCAACATCAGATTGGCGCCCAATCTTTAGCGGAACCACTGGACTTGATGGAACAATAAAAATAAATGGAAAATTTGGTGAGAACACTTCATTGCGTGTTGCATCGGATGGCTCTTGGGAACGTATGGCAAGCCAATCGCAAGTTAAAGATGTAAAAGTTTCAAGGCTAATTTCTTGGAGTGCGCCGTCATCGATAAAGCGGGGCGTAGGCACAAGCATTAAAGGTCAGATCCAACCTAAAGTAGCTGGCGTTCCAATTAAGTTGCTAATAAACGGTCAAGCAACTGCCCCAGTACTCACAGATATTGATGGTCGATTTACGATGCCAATTAATTATGAGAAAATTGGATTTATAAGTATTAAGTTGAGTATTGATGCTGATGCTAAGTTTGCAGAGTCGTCAACCTCAATAAATCAAATATTGGTTAGGTAGTTATGGCAAAAACACTGACAAGTGCTGAAATAAGCATTGATCAATTAATTGATAAGCCATGGATAACTATCGTCTGGGATGATCCCGTAAATTTAATGAATTATGTGACCTTTGTGTTTATGAAGTTATTTGGCTATTCAAAGGAGAGAGCTCACGAGTTAATGCTCCAAGTCCATAATGAGGGAAGAGCGGTCGTATCAACGGGTACCCGTGAGGAGATGGAACGTGATGTGCAAAGACTGCACGAACATGGACTTTGGGCCACACTTCAAAGAGACGACAAGCTCTAATCATGAAAGTTAAGAATGTCTAAATTTGAGAGAATTAATGGATCACTCACTCTAGATTTAGAGTTAGATGAAGCCCACATACTTATCAATTTAGTTGAACAATTACTCGAGTTACTTGGCGAGGGCGACTTCTTCCATCATTACGATTCTAACGATCCGTTAGCGCAATTACTCGCAATGCCAACAGAGATTGCCACACCAGAAGATCCAGTTC
Source organism: uncultured Actinomycetes bacterium (assembly GCA_964411805.1). Taxonomy (GTDB): domain Bacteria; phylum Actinomycetota; class Actinomycetes; order Nanopelagicales; family Nanopelagicaceae; genus AAA044-D11. The sequence continues at coordinate 5,160 of CAYPMF010000036.1, forward strand.
TTCTTCGCCTGCTACCAAATGCATATTCAGATGCCGAAGCTTCGCTAGATTTTAGAAGATTTACTGAACCACAATTACGAGGTTCAAAGCAAAGAAATCTTAGATTGATGCGTGAGCAATTAACTATTTTGGTTGATGAAGAGCATGGCGGTTTGATTGAAAATATTGATGAGGGGTTGTGGTTAAAAGGGCTAAACGATTTAAGAATTGCGCTAAGTATTCGATTAAATGTTGATGATAAAAGTTTTGAAAAATATGAATTAATGCCTGATGAAGATCCGCAAAAAGCGCTTTTTGCTGTTTATTTTTGGCTTGGTTGGTTACAAGAGAATTTATTAAGCGTAATTACAGGCGAATAGCCCTCAGGCATTAAACTTCTCAGGTGGCTAATCCGAACTCAACTGCACCAATTGGAATCTTTGATTCTGGCGTAGGGGGATTAACAGTTGCGAGAGCAATCATCGATCAACTTCCAGGCGAATCAATTCTTTATGTAGGTGATACTGCACGCGGCCCTTATGGTCCAAGACCGCTCGCCGAAGTTCGTGAATTTGCACTTGAGATTATGGATAAGTTGGTTGCTGCAGGTGTGAAAGCAATAGTGATTGCATGTAACACTGCAAGTTCTGCAATGCTAAGAGATGCCAGAGAAAGATATTCAGTTCCTGTAATAGAAGTTATTCAACCAGCGGTTCGTCGTGCGGTTTCTGCAAGTAAATCTGGACACATTGGGGTAATTGGCACAAATGCAACGATTGATTCCGGTGCATATCTAGATGCTTTTGCAGCAGCTCCACATTTAGAAATTACTTCTCAAGCCTGTCCTAAATTTGTTGAATATGTAGAACGTGGGGAAACTTCTGGGGCAGAAATTACAAAGATTGCGCAAGATTATTTAAAACCACTTCAAGATAAGAAAATTGATACTTTGGTTTTGGGTTGCACTCATTATCCATTGCTGACGGGTGTCATCTCATATGTAATGGGAAATGACGTTACTTTAGTATCTAGCGCGGAAGAGACTGCGAAAGATTTATATCGAGTTTTAGTAGAAAATGATTTATTAAATAGTTCTGGGAAGCCAAGTTACAAATTTGTATCTACTGGGGAGAGCGATACATTTACTAAACTTGCTAGACGTTTCTTAGGTCCCGAAGTTGTTAGCGTTGAAAAGGAGATCAAGTGAGTAGAGTCGACGGTAGAAATCCAAAACAACTTCGTGAAATTAAATTCACCAGAAATTGGTTAAGCAATGCCGAGGGTTCTGTCCTTGTTGAATTTGGTGATACTCGCGTTCTTTGCGTTGCAACTTTTACACCAGGAGTTCCAAAGTGGCTTACTGGAAAAGGAAAAGGTTGGGTAACTTCGGAATATGCAATGTTGCCGCGCGCAACTCATACTCGTTCGGATCGTGAAAGCGTGAAAGGAAAACTGGGGGGACGCACTCAAGAAATTTCAAGGTTAGTTGGAAGATCTCTCCGAGCAATTGTCGATCTAGAAGCACTTGGTGAAAACACACTTGTTATTGATTGTGATGTATTACAAGCTGATGGTGGAACCAGAACCGCATCAATAACTGGTGCATATGTAGCGCTGATGGATGCAATTACTTGGGCTAAGAGCAACGGCCATATTTCCGCAAATAAAAACCCAATAACAATGGGTGTAAGCGCAGTAAGCGTTGGAATTATTGATGGTGTGCCTATGCTCGATCTTTGCTATAAAGAAGATGTAACTGCAGAAACCGATATGAATATTGTCTGCACTGCAGATGGAAATTTTGTTGAAGTCCAAGGAACCGCGGAAGGAAAACCTTTCGATCGTTCACTTCTTAATGAACTTCTAGATCTTGGCGCCGCAGGTTGTGCTGAGCTGTCTAAGCTGCAACATAACGCGCTATCTAAATAGATGCGTAAATTAGTTCTTGCAACTAAAAATCAAGGAAAGATTAAAGAGTTTGAGCGCTTACTGGCGCAGTATGCAACCGATATTCAAGTGCTTGGCTTAAATGAGTTTCCAGATATGCCAGATGTGGAAGAGACTGGTGACTCATTTGAAGCAAATTCACTTTTAAAAGCCTCTGCGGTTGCAGAATTTACAAATCTGCCCGCAATCGCAGATGACAGTGGTTTATGTGTTGATGCGCTAAATGGTGATCCTGGAATTTTTTCTGCGCGCTGGGCAGGAGTGCATGGCGATGATCAAGCCAATAACAGAAAACTTCTTGATCAACTAAAGTCAGAAAGCAACCGTAGCGCGCAATTTAGGTGTGTGGTCACGCTGGTAATTCCAACAATAGATGGAGCGAAAGTTATTGTGGAATCGGGATCCGTGGCAGGAAAAATCGTAGATGATGCAAGGGGTGACGCAGGTTTTGGTTATGACCCAATTTTCCAACCGCTTGGTAGCGATAGAACTTTTGGCGAGTTTGAGCATGGGGAAAAGGACGAAATCAGCCATCGCGGCCAAGCTCTTCGGAAAATCGCGCCTCTGATATCCAAAGCACTTTAATCTCTAGGCTAGAATTTCACTCAAGAATTAATTATTTAATAAGTATTAGGGAGCAATAAGTGGCCGCAAAGAAAGCAGTTAAAAAAGCAGCGAAGAAGCCTGCTAAGAAAGTTGCAAAGAAGGCAACAGCAAAGAAAGCTGTTAAGAAGAGCGCTAAGAAAGCATCTGCTAAGAAGTCAGTTAAGCGCAGCGCAAAGAGCGCGGCAGCATCATATAAAGTTCCAGCTGTTCCTACACGTTCTTCTTCAACTAAGAGAATTTCAACTGCGCCAGCGCCAGTTAAGCCTGCAGGTATAGCGCCAGTAAAGAGCGCTCCTGCAAAGAAGAAGAACTCTTCTTCACGAACTGTTGTAACAATTCTTGCTGCGATCGTTTTAATTGCGCTTCTTGTTGTTTCACGTAACGGTTCAAAGACAGATTCAACAAACACAAGTGCGCAAACGACTCCAGAAGCAACAGCTTCACAAAGCGCTGCGCCAGCTGAAAGTTCAGCTGCGGCAACACCTGCAGCTCCATCAGCAGGTCATGGTGCTCCTCAAGGAATCGTTGCTCATTACAATTCAAATGGCGCAACTATTTTCTGGACAGCACCGGCTGAATCTGAAGGTATTTCAAATTACCAAGTTGAGATTTCAACAAATGGTGGGGAATTTAAAGTCGCATCAACCGTTCCATCATCACAACTTTCACTTGATATCTCTAAGGGAGATTCAACTGGTTGGTGTTCATTCCGAGTATCAACTATCTACTCAGATGGCACAGTTGTAGCAGGAAAGGTATTCGGCCTACCAGGCCAATGGAGCTAATTTTTTAAAGCTTCAAGAATGGCAGCGACATAAACGTCGCTGCCATTTTCAATTAAGTGAACACCATCTGGCGCGAAGAACTCTGGATGATTCTTTGAAATATCGCCCCAGTCAACCAATCGAACATTTCCATAATTTGCCGCAACTTCGGAAATAATCTGATTGTTCTTATCTCGCCAAACTCTAGGGACCGCAGTATTCACTAAGACAATCTTTGGTTGATTTTTAATCAGTTCCATTAACTGCACCATTTGCTCGCGAGAGATGATGTTGTTATTTCCAACATCTAGCACAATTTTTGAATGTGGAACTTTAGGTCCATCTTCCTTTACGGCTTTAATGAGATCATCAATTTGGCGTCCCACCTTGGCATTTACCAATGCGATTGGCTGTTCGCTAGCAAGTTTAGTTTTTATTCCAAGAATTACTGAATCGCCAGTTAACCAAATACCCTCATTTGCAGCTGAAATAATTGTCTGCTTTAACGAAATATCTTCCTTTGGAATTATTACCAATCGATCATTTCGGTAGCTTCCAATTGCAAGACTTGAAGCCATGATTGATATTGTCGCGAAGGTCAGAACAGCTATAAAGATTTGTTGATTTTTCTTAACCTTTGGAGTTCGATAACGCATTCCGCGAATCCAATTTTGAACAATACCTTTTCGAAAAGGTTCCTCGATATAGCGAAGTGAAAAATCTGCAAAGAAGAGAACTAAGAGAATTCGTGCGCAATCAAGTGCCCACGGTTTTCCAGCAAGATCAATCCCAGGTCTTGTCACTTGGAAAATAACCCAGTGCCATAAGTAGATCCCGTATGAACGCTGTCCTATCCAGAGCAACCAGTTGGCGTTAAAAATTCTTGCAATTCTTGAAGCTGGATGCACAA
>CAYPMF010000037.1:0-9329 GCA_964411805.1 uncultured Actinomycetes bacterium
GACTTCGATCAAATCGAGAAGATGATTGCAGCTGGCGCACCTCACGAAGAGGCATGGCGCGCAGGCTTTGGACTAATGGTTACTGTTGTTTGGTTGTACCTAGAGGTTCTACGTTTGTTATCGATCTTGCGTAACGATAGATAATCAAATTCATTAGCTAGAAATTAACTGGAGGGGCCCGAGGCGACTCGGGTCTCTTTCATTTTCAGGATGAAGAAGATCGATGTAGAGAAGAAAATACAAGAAGCAAGAAATGCTGTTCTATATGAATGAGTATCGGCAAGTACGCCGAGGACAATTGGGCCAACAATCATTCCGGCGTCGCCAGCCATCTGCCATGATGCAATCGCTTTAGGGGCCCTTCCGCCAAATAAATCGCCAACAACATTTGCATGTCCAGTCGACATAAATGCAGAGCCAATTCCAAATAAAGCCATTGAAATGTAGTAATAAGTGGCTGAATTGGCTGCAGCAAGAACTAGATCAGCCGCGATAATTGAAATCCAACCAATATAGAGCAGGAATTTACGACCCTTTTGATCAGAAAGTTTCCCAACAAAAACCAAGCAGAGTCCTTGAACGATAGCTGAAAGGGTGAATCCGTAACCAACAGCCGCAATTGTTGAATGGAGTTGATTGCGCACAAAGAGCGGCAATATAGAGTTTCGAAGACCGTAAAGAACCCAGTTGGTTAAGAAGCCAAAGACCAGCGCAGCTTGGTATGGAAATAACTTAATCGCATCTCTGAACTTAACTGAATCAGACTTAACTGGCATATCGTGCCTGTGAATCAAATTCTTTTCGGTCAAATAAATTAAACCAACCGAACCAGCGATAATTAGCGTGGCGGTATAAACAAAGAATGGAATACGTAAAGAGATCGCAGAGAGCACACCGCCGAAAGCGGGTCCCGAAATTCCTCCAATAAGAAATCCTGAGTTATAAGTTGCTTGTGCGCGACCGCGAAGGTCATTTGTAACTGTTCGCATCAAAACTGCATTTGCCGAGACCGAGAATGCCATCGAGCCGACTCCACCGAAAGATCGGAAAACTAGAAGTTGCCAATAGCTTTGTGACAAACCGGTTAGAAAAGTTGAAAGCGCAACAACCATCAAGCCACTGCCAAGAACTAAGCGTTCGCTGTATTTCTCAATTAATTTGCCAACAAAAAATCCGGAAGTAAACCTGGCAAAGGCAAAGGTGGAGACGATTAAGCCAATTGCGGTGTTATTTACTCCAAAGGATTTAGCAAAGAGTGGAATGGCAGGGACGACAAGACCATAACCAATTGCAACAAAGAACCCAACTGCGGTTGTTATATAGACCGCAGTTGGGAGCTTAGAACTTTTAGCCGAGTGATTCACCTGCTGCTTCTTCACGAGCATGTTGAGCAGCCGCACTTGTTTTAAGAGGTGTTTCTCTTAAAAAGAAAGCAATAAAGAATCCAAGTGTTGTAACTGGTACCGCGCATAAGAAGACGACATGGAACGCTTGCACGAAGCCGTGGAAGATTGTTGCTTGTAGATCCGGGCTAAATGTCTTAATAACCGAGGTGTTATTTCTCAATTGCTTAAAGGCTTCTGGAGTTGCTCCAGCGAGTGCTTTTGGATTAGTCGTCGTCAACTTTGCAATTCCATCTTGCATGTAATGGGCAAGGCGGCTGGAATAAATTGTTCCAAAGATTGTCACACCAATAGTTCCGCCGATTGAACGGAAGAATGTATTGGCAGAAGTGGCAACGCCCATATCTTTGAAATCAACTGCATTTTGAAGAGCGATAACAATGGTCTGCATTGAGAAACCAAGTCCCATACCGATCATGACGGCATAGATAAAGAGTTGCCAGAAAGGGGTGTTCTCTTTCAGCGTTGAAAGGAAGATCATTCCAAAGGTCATGATGATCAAACCAATGATTGGATAGCGCTTGTAATGTCCATGCTTGGTAATTTGCTTACCGCTATAGATTGACATTGAAACGATACCCAACATAAATGGAATCAACTTCAAGCCAGAGATAGTTGCTGAGTTGCCCTTAACAACCTGGAGGTAGAGCGGCAACATAACAATCGCGCCAAACATACCTGCACCGATAATGAAACCAAGGAGTGAGGTAATTGAGAATGTGTGGTTCTTAAAAAGCGTAAGAGGCAGGATTGGCTCCGCAGCTTTAGTTTCGCGATATAGGAATAGAAGGGTAAAAAGAATCGCAACCGTTCCAGCGATGATTGTGTGTGAATTAGTCCAACCATCTTGTGGTCCATAAACTGAAACTCCCATCAAGAGAGATGTAACGGCGACAACCAAAAGACCCGCGCCCGCATAATCAATCTTGTGAGCAGTGTGGTGCCTTGGAACATGTAGCGCAGCAGAAGTAATTACAAGCGCCGCGATTCCGATTGGTAGGTTGATGTAGAAAATCCAACGCCAACCAGTGATTCCGAAAATCTTTGTATGGTCTGAGAAGAAACCACCAAGTAGTGGTCCAGCTACTGAAGAGAGACCCCATACGCCACCAAAATAACCTTGATACTTACCGCGCTCACGTGGCGAAAGGATGTCACCAATAATTACGAAGGTAAGTGCCATTAAACCACCAGCACCAAGGCCTTGAATCGCACGGAAGATAATAAGTTGATTCATTGAAGTTGCAGCACCTGCAGCAAATGAACCAATTAAAAAAGTGACGATTGCAAATTGGAAAACTGGGCGACGACCATAAAGGTCTGAAACTTTTCCGTAAAGTGGAGTTGAAGCAGTAGAAGTCAACAAATATGCAGTGACAACCCATGTGTAATGGGTAAGACCATTGAAATCTTCAACAATCTTCTTTAGAGCTGTTGAAACGATAGTTTGATCCAGAGCTGCAAGAAGCATTCCCATCATCAAACCGCTTAATACAAACATGATCTCTTTATGAGTCATCTGCTTATGTTGTTGTTCTTTAGACATAACTGCCCTTCTTCTAACTAACTAGTTTTAACTATTAAAAAAAAGATTGAGCTTCAAGAATCGCAACGCTAATCGCTTTGCCGTTAGGTGCAGTATAGGAAACGGTCTCGCCAATCTTCGCGCCAAGAACGGCAGACCCGAGAGGAGATTTCTCACTATAGATATCGATATCTTCACCGACTTCAATTTCACGAGAACCAAGTACGAACTTCATCTCATCGCCAGCGATATCAACTGTGACGACCATGCCAAGACCAACAACACCAGATTCACCTGCCGGTGGCGTTCCGATATGAGCATGCTCCAACATATGTTTTAACTGGCGGATACGAGCTTCATTCTTTCCTTGCTCTTCACGCGCCGCGTGATATCCACCGTTCTCTTTTAAATCACCTTCAGCTCGCGCAGCCTCAATTTTCTTAACGATGTCAGAGCGGCGCGGACCTTCGCGCTCTTCAAGCTCTGCAGTTAATCGATCTGCGGCTTCTTGGGTTAACCAGGTTTGGGTATCAGACATTAGGCGCCAAGTTTATCGAACTTGGCAAGCAATGATTCCTGCGTTTACCGCCTTGGCACGGGTAGGAATAAGGGTGGTCACATCCTGTGAGGAGATTCCAGTCGGGAATTCAAAACTCATTTGGCCAACCACATTTGCCTGATAATCACGGGCAACCAAGGTGCAGTTGTGCTCCTTCGATATTGATTTGAAATTAACAATGAAGCGAATCTCAATTGCCTTGGCATCTACTGGTTTAAATGAAATTAAGTTGTAGCGAATCTCAGGATTGGAATGGTTTGAGCCGCTCCAAATCGTCCAAGCAATACCGGCGATAAGTAATGAGATAGCCAATGGAATCCACTTAGGTAAACCAGACCTTGTAATTCCATATCTTTTTTGGAGATATGGATCATCACTTCGGAAGTCACCCATGCCGTGATTCTAGAGTTCATAGATAAATACTTATAATTGCCGTATGAATAACGCGGCTAATTCCACCAGTATCGATGTCGGAATAGCCGGCTCATTAACAATGACAGTTTTAGTTATTGCCTTTACGCTTTTAGTAACAAGCTTCTATCGCAGATATAACAGAGCGCTAAAAAAGCGAGATGAAGATAAAAATTGAAATTAGGTAAGGCCAACTCCAGAAATTTAATTGCAGCCATTCTGCTTGCAACCCTTTTTGTGGGATTAGGGTTTTGGCAGCTTGGTAGAGCAAATGATATGAAGTTTGCTAAAGCAGCAAAGCCAGATTCCGCGCCAGTTGCAATTGAAACCGTTACTAAGCCGGGGTTGAATTTAGATGGGAATTCAGCAAACCGCCTTGTCACATTGTTTGGCAGTTATGAAAAAGTCTATTCAGCACCTAATCAAAAAGTTAAATCAGGTGGCAATGAAGAGCGCGCTGATTTAGAAGTTCGATTGATGAAATTAAATTCTGATGATGGCGTATTAGTAGTTCGTGGAATCGAAAATATGTCTCAACAAAATATTTTTGGCAATGTGACAGTTACGGGACGTCTCTATCCAAGACAGAGTTCTGATGTGGCAAAATCTGAAGGCTCAATTCTTTCAAGACTTGATCCTGCACTTGTGGTTGGTGATACTAAATTAAATTTAATAGATGGATATGTTGTAGCAATCGATGAGAAGACTTCGCTTGGCGAAGAGATCTTGAATCAAAGAATTTCGGCAGAACGCCAATTACCTAAGGTCGCAGGCTTCTATTGGCAACACATCGCCTATGTTGGTATTTGGTGGCTCTTCGCCCTTTTAGTTTTATTTGCGCCGTTTTATGATCGGATACGAGATAGCAAAATGAGAGTAGGGTAAAACCATGAGTAATGAGCCGATGAAATCACTTGAAACCGCAATGAAGCTATTCCGGGTAATGGCCCTATGGTGCGGTGTAATGTCTTTATTGCTTTGGTTTGTAAATGTGCCAACTCATTATTGGATCGGAAAGTCTTACCACCACTATTTTGTCTGGGTAGCTCTAGTTCATGGATTTACATATCCGATTTATGTACTAGCTGCTTTTAACTACTCTTTGAAATCAAATAAGAGTTTCACTAATACCATCCTCTTTATCTTGGCGGGTACTTTGCCAGTTGCTTCTTTTATTGCAGAGCGCAAGGCCGTCAAAGAATTTAATGGGCTTAAAGCAAGTAATTAAGTCGGTTGTTTATCCGCTCTATGAAAAACGGATTTATAACCAGTTAGATTTCTCGCAGACTCCACACCATATTGGTGTAATTCTTGATGGCAATCGTCGTTGGTCAAAAGCCAACCCATCTGAAGTAGGTGACAACTCTTCATCTCGTGGTCACAGAGCTGGTGCTGAGAAAATAATTGATCTATTAAATTGGTCAGAAGAAACTGATGTAAAGGTAATTACGCTCTGGTTGTTATCTAATCAAAATTTAAGCCGCTCAGCTGAAGAGTTAAAACCGCTCTTAGAAATCATTGGAAGTACCGTCTCTGATTTGGCTTCTCGTAAGCGTTGGCAAATCAGGCCAGTTGGCTCAATGGAGATATTGCCAATCGAATTACAAAAACTTCTAGCCGATGCCGAAGCGCAGACCAAAGGAATTAATGGAATCGTTGTAAATGTAGCGATTGGCTACGGCGGACGAAATGAAATAGTTGATGCCGTTAAATCTCTAATCTTGTCGGGTGAAAAATCTGGGAAATCACTTACCCAAGTCGCTAATGAAGTTGATATCGAAGCGATCAGCAAACACCTATATACAGCTGGGCTACCTGACCCGGACTTAGTTATTAGAACTTCGGGCGAACAACGCCTCGGGGGCTTCTTGCTCTGGCAGAGCGCCCATTCCGAGTTCTATTTCTGCGAGGCTTATTGGCCAGACTTTAGAAAGTTGGATTTTTTGCGTGCGCTAAGGGCCTATGCCAAAAGGCATCGCCGGCATGGCAAATAAAAGTTAACCTTTTCTTGATTTATCGGTAAGGCGTGTCGCCGAACATTTCCGACAAGTCGGATTTACCTTTTATCCACCCCCGAATAAAACTAAATATCGAGCCCTTTTAAACCAGAGATAGCGAGATAACTTGGCTAATTCCTCACGGAAAGCACCAGAGGGAAGAAGAACCTACGTCCTTGATACGAGCGTTCTTTTAGCGGATCCAGCAGCGCTTAGTCGCTTTGCTGAGCATGAAGTAATTATTCCAATCACGGTAATCGGAGAGCTCGAGACTAAACGTGATCATCCTGAACTTGGCTACTTTGCCAGAGCAGCGCTACGCACCTTAGATGACCTTCGAATTCGTGAAGGTCGATTAGATAAAGAGATTTCAATCAATGATGTGGGCGGAACTTTAACCGTCGAATTAAATCACTCAGATCCATCATCACTTCCACATGGTTTTTTACGCGATGGAACAAATGATTCAAGAATCCTTGCGATTGCAAGAAATTTAATGGCAGAAAATCGTGAAGTTGTTCTAGTTACAAAGGATTTACCACTTCGAGTTAAAGCATCTTCAGTCGGTGTGCAATCTGAAGAGTATCGCGCTGAACTTGCTATGACATCTGGCTGGACGGGAATGGTTGAGGCAACCGTCTCAAGTTCAGTAATTGACGCACTTTATGAATCACATAAGACCCCACACGATTTGGCAAAAGAACATCCAGTTCATACCGGAATAGTTCTCCACTCTGAAAAAGGAAGTGGCTTGGCTCGAGTAACTCCAGATCGCCAACTCCAATTAGTTCGAGGTGATCGCTCTGCATTTGGATTACATGGTCGAAGTGCCGAACAACGAATTGCGCTAGATCTACTACTTGATCCAGAAATCGGCATCATCTCAATGGGTGGTCGCGCTGGAACTGGAAAGAGCGCGCTCGCACTTAGCGCAGGACTTGAAGCGGTATTAGAGAAGCGCCAACATAAGAAGGTAGTTATATTCCGTCCGCTCTATGCCGTCGGTGGCCAGGAACTTGGCTACCTACCTGGAAGTGAGGGCGAGAAGATGTCGCCTTGGGCTCAAGCTGTCTTTGATACTTTGGGAGCTCTCGTTAGCCAGCAAGTTATTGATGAGATTATCGATCGCGGTCTTATTGAAGTTCTACCCCTGACCCATATTCGCGGCAGATCACTTCATGACTCTTATGTAATTGTTGATGAGGCCCAATCACTTGAGCGAGGGGTGCTCTTAACGGTTCTCTCTCGTATTGGCCAGAATTCAAAGGTGGTCCTTACCCACGATGTTGCCCAGCGCGACAACCTAAGGGTGGGGCGCCATGATGGAATTGTGGCTGTTGTGGAGTCGTTAAAAGGCCATCCGCTCTTCGCCCATGTCACTCTGGTTCGATCTGAGCGTTCGCCAATCGCTGCCCTGGTGACCGAGATGCTTGAGGAGCCAATTAACTTCGCCAGTTAGCTTTCCTTAACGGCGTGTTGGGCGTGTCAGGGGGCGATATTTTTACGCTCAGCGACAATTCGGGTAAAACGGACACTTAACGGGCTGACCTGCGCTTTTGCCTATCCACATTTATGTGAGAAAAAACTTTTCAAATTCTTATGCGTAGCTAAATTTGCCCTGAACCTTGGTCTAGGCGACTCTAAAGCCTGAATTTATAACAAATTGTTGTAGATCTGAGCCCAATCCATAAGGGATAGGGGGAGAAGAGGGGCGATGCTTTCAAAGCTACGTGACCGCCGGTTGGCGCTCGCTGCTGCCATCTTCTTTGTTGCTCAGGCTGCAAATGATTCAACCTTTGCGCAAACTCCAGATGAGCAGATCATCTCGATTGCAGATGCTCAAAGCACTACCTCAGCATCGATCACTATTGAAGGCGGCTCAACACTTGAGCTTCCAACTGCGACGGCTGCAACCTTAGATCTATCTGGAATCAACTCAGTTGATGCCAAGTCAATCGCGTTAGTTGCGCTCTCTGCTCGCCAAACTCAATTGGCTAAGAGCCCAGAAGGTGCCAAGCAGGTTGCTAAGGCGCTTGTTAATGAGTTTTATGGCGATTGGAATAAGTCGCAAATTTCATGTCTAAATCAACTTTGGAATGGCGAGAGCCACTGGAACTTCCAAGCCCACAACTACCGTTCTGGAGCTCACGGAATTCCGCAGGCGTTACCTGCAACCAAGATGGAGATCGTCTCTACTGATTGGCGCACCAATCCAGTTACTCAAATTAAGTGGGGCTTGCAATACATCAAGGCGCGCTATGGAACGCCTTGCCAAGCGCTTCGTAAGAAGCACCGTAGCCACTACTACTAATTAAAAACTATCTGTCGCTCTTCCAATTGTTAATGGTTGGGAGGTTGCAGCAAAGAAATCATTTCCCTTATCGTCAACAACGATAAAGGCTGGGAAGTTCTCTACTTCAATCTTCCAAACCGCTTCCATGCCAAGCTCTTCATAATCAAGAACTTCAACTTTCTTAATGCAATCTTTTGCAAGGCGAGCAGCTGGCCCACCGATTGATCCGAGATAGAAGCCGCCGTGTTTCTTACAGGCCTCTGTTACCTGCTTAGAACGATTCCCCTTTGCCAACATGATCATTGAGCCACCTGCAGTTTGGAATTGATCAACATAGGAATCCATACGTCCCGCAGTGGTTGGTCCAAATGAACCAGATGCGTAACCTGCTGGAGTCTTTGCAGGCCCTGCGTAATAAACAGCGTAATCCTTTAAATATTGCGGCATTGGTTTACCAGCGTCAAGAAGTTCACGAATTCTTGAATGGGCAAGATCGCGAGCAACAACCAAAGTCCCAGTTAAAGAAAGTCTAGTTTTAATTGGATATTGCGAAAGTTGTTTCAAAATTTCTGGCATTGGGCGATTTAAATTAACCTCAACAACATCATCGTTTAAATGCGAATCTGTTGTCTCAGGTAAGAAGCGAGCCGGATCCTTCTCTAAAACTTCAAGGAATACGCCCTCTTTAGTGATCTTTGCCTTTGCCTGACGATCGGCTGAACAAGAAACGGCAATTGCAATTGGAAGTGAAGCGCCATGTCGCGGCAAACGAACAACGCGAACATCGTGACAGAAATACTTTCCACCAAATTGTGCGCCAATTCCAAGGCTTTGAGTTAACTTTAAAACTTGCGCTTCCAATTCAATATCTCTAAAGCCATGGCCAGTTGCAGCATCGCCCTTACGTGGCAAGTTATCAAGATAATGAGTAGAGGCAAGTTTTGCTGTTTTAACGGTGTGCTCTGCACTAGTTCCACCGATAACAATTGCTAAGTGATACGGCGGACAGGCTGCGGTACCAATTGAACGAAGTTTTTCATCAAGCCAAGCCATAAATGATTTTGGATTGAGAATTGCTTTGGTCTCTTGATATAAAAATGATTTATTGGCGCTGCCGCCACCTGTAGCGATAAACATAAAG
>CAYPMF010000038.1:0-9127 GCA_964411805.1 uncultured Actinomycetes bacterium
AGAGAAGCGCGCTGCAATTCTTGAGCGCGGTGGTGAGGCATATCCAGTCTCAGTTCCTCGAACAATTTCACTAAAGGCTCTTCGCGAAAAACATAAGGACTTACCTACTGATACTGCAACTGGCGTAATCGAAAGCGTCGTAGGTCGAGTAATTTTTAAGCGCGACACCGGAAAACTCTGCTTCGCCAATTTGCGTGAAGGTGATGGAACCGAACTTCAAGCGATGCTCTCACTAGATAAAGTTGGTGAAGATGCGTTAAATCGCTGGAAGAGCGATGTAGATCTTGGTGACATTGTTAGCGTTACAGGTGAAGTGATTACTTCAAAGCGCGGCGAACTTTCAATTTTGGCAAATGAATTTACCTTTGCTGCAAAATCTCTACGTCCTCTTCCAGTAGAACATAAACCACTCTCTGAAGAAACGCGTGTTCGCATGCGTTATGTAGATTTAATTGTTCGTCCCGAAGCTCGCGCAAATGCGCGTCTACGCCCGCAAGTCATGAAGTCGCTTCGGGATACCTTCGGTAAGCGGGAATTTATCGAAGTTGAAACTCCAATGTTGCAGGTTATGCATGGCGGAGCAACAGCTCGTCCCTTCAAAACATTCTCAAATGCATACGAAATGGATCTATTCCTACGTATAGCCCCAGAACTTTATTTAAAGCGTTGTGTCGTAGGCGGAATAGAACGAGTCTTTGAAATAAATCGAAATTTCCGAAATGAAGGCGCTGATTCAAGCCACTCGCCAGAGTTTGCGATGATCGAGTCGTACGAAGCTTATGGTGATTGGAATTCAATTGCAGATTTAACCCGTCAATTAGTTCAAGACGCTGCGATGGCAACATTTGGTTCGCATGTAGTAACTCACCACGATGGTCGCCAATTAGATTTAGGTGGAAAGTGGAAAGAAGCTTCACTCTTTGAATTAATTTCAAATGCAGTAGGACAAGAAGTCACAGGCATTACTCCGTATGAAGAGTTAAAGAAAATCGCAGATAAAATTGGGTTAAAAGTTGATCCAAAATGGATTACCGGAAAACTTGCTGAAGAAATTTTTGAAGCAACTTGTCATGATCAATTAAATGAGCCAATTTTTGTAAAGGGTTACCCTGTCGATACCTCACCGCTGGTTCGTGCACATCGCTCAGAACCTGGTGTTGCTGAAAAATGGGATTTATATGTTGAAGGTTTCGAGCTTGCCACCGGTTATTCAGAATTAGTGGATCCAGTTATTCAGCGCGAACGTTTAACAGAACAATCTCTCCTCGCCGCCAAGGGCGACCTAGAAGCAATGCAGCTTGATGAAGATTTCCTTCGCGCAATGGAATATGCAATGCCACCAATGGGCGGCATGGGAATGGGCGTCGATAGATTATTAATGGCTCTGACCGGACTTGGAATTAGAGAGACGATTCTCTTTCCATTAGTTAAACCAGAAGAATAAAAATGTCTGTAATTATTCGCCCTGCAACAACTGCTGACATCAAAACTATTAGACATATTATTGATGTTAATAAGGCGAGCCGCAGAATGTTAGAGAAAGAGACAGTAACTCTTTACGAAACTGTCCAAGAGTTTGTCGTTGCTGAATTTGAAGGTCAAGTAGTTGGTTGCGGAGCTCTTCATGTGCTCTGGGAAGATCTTGCTGAAGTAAGAACAGTGGGCGTAGAAGATAACGTTCGCGGCAAAGGCGTCGGCCATAAAATTTTGGAAGAGCTAATTAATCGTGCAAAGAAGATAGGAGTTAGGCGAATCTTCTGCCTGACTTTTGAAACCGAATTCTTTAGCCGTCATGGCTTTAAAGAGATCGAGGGGACTCCAGTCTCGCAGGATGTTTATAACGAGTTGTTACGTTCTTACGACAGCGGTATTGCCGAATTCCTGGATTTGGAGAAGATGAAGCCAAATACCTTGGGTAATACCCGCATGCTTCTCACTCTCTGAGAAAACCCTCCAGTTCGGGCATAAATTCGCCCAAGAAGTGGTTAAGAAAGATGCCCTAGAGTATGGGCAACCTAAACCGCTAGGTTTGCGAGGAGGCATAGATGTTTGAGCGCTTTACCGATCGAGCACGCAGGGTTGTTGTGTTGGCCCAAGAAGAGGCGCGCATGCTCAATCACAATTACATCGGTACAGAGCACATTCTTCTCGGTTTAATTCATGAAGGCGAAGGCGTTGCAGCTAAAGCGCTTGAAGCTTTAAATATTTCTCTTGAGGCAGTTCGTTCACAAGTTGAAGAAATTATTGGTCAAGGACAACAAGCTCCTTCTGGCCACATTCCATTTACTCCACGAGCTAAGAAGGTTCTAGAACTTTCACTTCGCGAAGCGCTACAACTTGGCCATAATTACATTGGAACAGAACATATTCTTTTAGGTTTAATTCGCGAGGGCGAAGGTGTTGCGGCGCAAGTACTTGTAAAGCTTGGCGCAGATTTAAATCGTGTTCGTCAACAAGTCATTCAACTTCTATCTGGATACCAAGGTAAGGAAGCTGCAACTTCAGGCGCACCTGCCGAAGGAACTCCAGCAACTTCACTAGTTCTAGATCAATTTGGTCGAAACCTAACTCAGGCTGCTCGTGAAAATAAATTAGATCCAGTTATCGGGCGCGATAAAGAGATTGAACGCGTAATGCAAGTACTCTCACGACGCACTAAGAACAATCCAGTTTTAATTGGTGAACCTGGCGTAGGTAAGACTGCAATCGTTGAAGGTTTAGCGCAATCAATTGTTAAGGGCACTGTGCCGGAGACTCTTAAAGATAAGCATGTTTACTCACTTGACCTCGGAGCGCTTGTTGCTGGTTCAAGATATCGCGGTGATTTCGAAGAGCGTTTAAAGAAGGTTTTGAAAGAGATAAAGACACGTGGAGATATCGTTCTATTTATCGACGAGATTCACACGCTAGTTGGTGCAGGTGCGGCAGAAGGTGCAATTGATGCGGCTTCAATATTAAAGCCAATGCTCGCCCGTGGTGAACTACAGACAATTGGCGCAACTACTCTTGATGAATATCGCAAACACTTTGAAAAGGATGCTGCTCTTGAGCGACGCTTCCAACCAATTCAAGTAAGCGAACCAACGGTTGAGCACACAATTGAAATTCTCAAGGGACTGCGAGATCGTTACGAATCTCATCACAAGGTTTCAATCACTGATGGCGCACTAGTGGGCGCTGCACAAATGGCTGATCGATATATTTCAGATCGCTTCCTTCCAGATAAAGCCATTGATTTGATTGATGAAGCTGGATCTCGTCTACGCATTCGCCGAATGACAGTTCCACCAGAAATTCGCGCTTTTGATGATCGAATAGCTGACGCTCGTCGCGAGAAGGAGTCAGCAATTGATTCACAAGATTTCGAAAAGGCAGCTTCACTTCGCGATAAAGAGAAGAACTTAATCGCAGAGAAGCAGGATGCCGAGAAGAACTGGAAGAGCGGCGCGCTAGATGTGGTTGCTGAAGTAACCGAAGAGTTAATTGCCGAAGTACTTTCAAATGCAACTGGTATTCCAGTATTTAAGTTAACTGAACAAGAAACTGCGCGACTTCTTCGTATGGAAGATGAGTTACATCGTCGCGTTATCGGACAAGACCAAGCAATTAAAGCCTTGTCACAAGCAATTCGTCGTACTCGCGCTGGACTAAAAGATCCTCGTCGTCCTGGCGGATCATTTATTTTCGCAGGACCTTCTGGAGTTGGAAAGACCGAACTTTCAAGAACTCTTGCACAATTCCTATTTGGTGATGCTGATGCGTTAATCCAATTGGATATGTCTGAATTCTCTGAAAAACATACGGCTTCACGTTTATTTGGTGCACCTCCAGGTTATGTTGGTTATGACGAAGGTGGACAATTAACTGAGAAGGTACGTCGTAAGCCATTCTCTGTTGTTCTATTTGATGAGATTGAAAAGGCGCACCCAGATATTTTCAACTCACTTCTTCAAGTTCTTGAAGATGGTCGCCTAACCGATTCTCAAGGTCGAGTCGTTGACTTTAAAAACACAATCATCATTATGACTACAAACCTTGGAACTCGTGATATTTCTAAGAGTTTAAATCTTGGATTCACCAATGCATCTGATACTGCTACAAATTATGAGCGCATGAAGGGGAAGGTTGCTGATGAACTTAAGAATCACTTCCGACCTGAATTCTTAAACCGTATCGATGATGTAATTGTCTTCCATCAACTAAGCGAAGATGAAATTATTCAAATTGTTGATTTGATGATTTCAAATCTCGATGAGCGCTTAAAAGCTCAGGATATGGGAATTGAATTAACTCGCGATGCCAAGGCGCTACTTGCAAAACGTGGATACGATCCACTGCTTGGTGCGCGCCCATTGCGTCGCACAATTCAACGCGAAATCGAAGATGTTCTATCTGAGAAGATTTTGTTTGGCGATGTTCGCCCAGGCGAAATAACTTTGGTTGATGTAACTAAGTCTGGCGAAGAAGAGGTATTTAGCTTCGCAGGTACCCCTAAGACTGCTGCACCAGATACTCCTGGTGATTTAGCGGGAACGCCTTCTAATTAATCTTAACTTTTGAAATTGCCTGATCTAATCGGGCAACTTCAAGAATTTCGATTCCAGATACTTTAATTTCACTTCCAACAGGAACCATCGCGCGTTTGAAACCTAAGCGCGCAGCTTCTTGAATTCTTTGTTGTGCGCCAGTTATTTTTCTAATCTCGCCAGCAAGTCCAACTTCTCCAATTGCTACAAGGTCCGCCGGAAGCGCTAAGCCTTTTGCAGCCGAACCAACAGCAAGTGCAACTGCAAGATCTGCAGACGGTTCAGAAATTTTCATTCCGCCAACAGTTGCAACATAAACATCGCGACCACTTACTCTCACATTTGCGCGAAGTTCAAGAACCGCCAAAGTCATTGCAGTTCTTGGATTATCAAGGCCAGAAGTAACTCGTCGATTATTTCCATAATCTCTATCTTGTGAGTTAGGTGCGCTAACCAATGCCTGAATTTCAGCGAGGATTGGTCTCCGTCCTTCTAAAGTTACGGTTACGCAAGTTCCTGGAACTGGTTCCGCATGACGAGTTGTAAATAAACCCGTTGGATCAGCAAGTGATGTAATTCCACTCTCTGTCATGTCGAAACAGCCAACTTCATCGCTAGCGCCAAATCGATTCTTGATTGCGCGGATTAAACGTAATCTAGAGTGGCGATCGCCTTCAAAATTAAGTACGACATCTACCAAATGTTCAAGAAGTTTTGGACCAGCAACTGTTCCATCTTTTGTCACATGTCCAACTAGAATTAAAGTTATTGCTCGCTCTTTAGCGATTCGAACTAACGCCGCTGCTATTTCGCGTACTTGCGTTACACCACCAGGCGCTCCATCAACGGCTCCACTTGAAATTGTTTGAATTGAGTCAATAATTAAAAGTTGTGGCTTTACCGCATCAATATGGGCAATCACTGCGCCAAGTTCTGATTCAGCTGCCAACCAAAGATTTGGATCAATTGCGCTTAATCTTTCAGCACGAAGCCTTACTTGTGATGCAGATTCTTCACCGGAGATATATAGCGAAGTTATTTTTTTCTTTGCGCTCTCTGCTGCGACGCTCAATAATAAAGTTGATTTACCAACGCCCGGTTCACCGGCTAAGAGAATTGCGGCGCCAGGAACTAAGCCTCCACCGAGCACTCGATCTAATTCAGAAACTCCTGAAGTTCGGGCCTTCGCACTTTCTAAACTGACATCTCCAATAGGTTTTGCAGGAGCCGAAACTGAAGTTGGGAGTAATGAAAGTTTCTTAGGTGCCGCAACCTCTTCAACGCTTCCCCAACTTTGGCACTCACCACAACGACCAACCCACTTCGCAGTCGTCCAACCACATTCAGCACAACGGAATGGATCTTTTGCAGGTGCCTTGGCCATGGCGGAAAGATTACTTCTTTCTGGTGACAGTTACCCAGTTATCGAGCGTTATGAGGATAAGTGTGAAGCCGAAAAGTAAATCTTCAATTGGAGCTGAAGCGATGCGCATCCCAAAGATTGCTTCAGGAGAATAAGCAACAATCTCTCGTGAAGTTAGCCACCAATTTGTTATCAATTGAAAGGGCAAAATAATGGCGTATGAGTACCAGAATGCTTTTTTGGTAATCAATTTTCGCTTTGAAATTAGTAAGTCATAAGAGATCGCGAAAATGAGTGAAATTATGGCGATTTGGCTATAACTCATCGCCCAAATCCTTACGCACCTTGGTTACGGCTTCAATTGTCATAATTGCCGCAACAGGGACTATTAAAAAGAAAAGATATTCTTCAAGAGGAATATGAAATGGTCCGAAAATTCCTAAAATTTGAGTTTTATCAAAGTGCCAATGATTTTTTGATATCGCATAAGCGTCCCAAATAATGAAGGCCATCGCAACAGGTATGAGTGCGCGGAGAACGCTTTTAATTCTCTTTAGTACACCAACTTTTAAAAAAATTTCCAGCCAAAATGAACCGACGACGGTAAAAGCTAGCATGGCTACATAACCGAAGTGGCGCATATTAAGAATTTTTTAGAGTTGCAGGGTGGATTGCAAAGAGTGGTAGATATTTCTTACCTAATTTTTTAACGGCTTTGAGTCTATTTTCGCAGTGCCGTGCGAGAATTTCATAAGCATCCTCACTCATCATTGCAATGAGTTCAAACTTATTGGAGATGTAAACCGGCTCCTTTCCATTATGAGCTTCAGTATTATCAGAGCAGTACCAATCGAAATCATGTCCGCCTTCGCCCCAGGATTTTCTTTCGTATTCACCAATTACGGTGATTGAAATTTCTTTATCTCCTACATCACGTGTTTCAAAACTTCTCCGTAATGGAAGCTGCCAACAAATGTCTGGTTTAGTTTCAGTGAAATGTACGCCCTCTTTTAATGCAAGGTGGTGGAGTACGCAACCAAAATTTTCGCTCTCACCTTTACGATTTAGAAATATGCAAGAGTTATTAACCATACGAGTTTTACGATCTCGATCTAAACCTAATTCGGTAATTTTGAGATTACCTTTTTTATCGTGCGCCTCATCATAAAACTGCCACATATCTGGAGTTAACTTCTTCGCAAATTTAACTACACGCTCTTCATCTTCTTTGCTGCTGTAATAAGCACCATCTGAACAGCACCCATCATTTGGGTTGGTCTTATCTATACCTTTGCAGCCATTTCCATAAATGCAATTCCAATTAGATGTAAGCCAGGTTAAATCGCACTTATAAATGTGCTCAGGATTTTGAGGATCGAAGAACTCAACCCAATCTCTATCGAAGTCTTTTTTAACATCAGGCATAGAGGGAAAGAGTAATAGTAGGCTTCACTTATGTCACTTGCGAATGAGAACTTAAACGTTGGAGTAATCGGCGTTGGAGTTATGGGAGAGGCTCTTCTTTCAGCCTTAATAAACGCAGGACAATCAAAATCTAAAATTTCTATTTTCGAGAAGCGCGATGATAGAGCGTCTGAAATCACATCTAAATTTGGGGTTAAGAAGACCGCATTAAATGAGCTTTGTAGCCAGAGTGATGTGCTCTTGTTAGTTACCAAACCACAAGATCTTGGCTCAGTATTAGATGAGATATCCAATTCGGTTAAACCAGGAACTCTTTTGATCTCATTTGCAGCCGGAAAGAAGATTGAATTTATTTCTTCAAAGGTCTCACATGCAAAGGTGGTTCGGGTAATGCCAAATACTCCAATGCTTGTTGGCGCTGGGATGTCTGCTATCTCCCTCGGCCAAGGAATTACTGAAGATTTAAAGCGATTTGTGCTGAACTTTTTAAGCGCAAGTGGAAAAGCAATCATCGTTGATGAGCAATTGCAAGATGCTGTCACGGCAACTAGCGGTTCGGGTCCAGCGTATTTTTTCGCCTTTGTTGAAGAGATGATTAAGGGCGCAACTTTACTTGGCCTTTCAGAGAGCGATGCAACAACGCTAACTATTCAGACAATAGTTGGTGCTGCAAAAATGTTAGAAGATTCAGGTAAGTCTCCAACTACTCTTAGAGAAAATGTAACTAGTCCTAAGGGAACTACTGCGGCTGCGCTAACTAAATTTAGCGAAGGAAAATTAGGAAACTTAATTGCAGAATCAATGAAAGCAGCCAGAGATCGATCACAAGAACTAGCGTGAAAAAGATTCGACGATTAGCCATAGTTTTATTGTTTTCTGTTCTCTTTTCAGAAAACGCAACTGCAGCTTCGAAAATTTTAATTAAAACTCCCGATTTTACGATTCCTTATAACACTGGCAGTGCCGATCAAGTTACTAGTGGACTCCTTTTCGGTACCTCGCTTATTGTTGGATCTACAATTGATAATCCATCAACCGGTTTTTCCATTCCTAACCTAACTTCATATTCACTTGAAGGAAATAAGCAGTGGGAATTGCCATTAACAATCGAGGGGGTCAGTGGCCCACTCGCTAAAGATAAATCGGGCAATATTTATCTCTTAGGCGCAACTGTAAATTCTGATCCCGCTCAACCGGTTACACCAGGTGCAATTGATCCTGCCGTCATCAATCCAGATAATGTGCAGACTGAGCCAGTTACTACACCAAATAATTCTTTAACAAGTCTTGTCGTCTGGAAAATTTCAAATACGGGACAGTTGATTCAAAGTTTCCAACTTCCAATTAAGGAACCAGTTTCTCCAAAATCGATAACTTCTACAGCTACAGGATTTTTGATAACTGCAATGACTCCAAAGAAATATATTCAAGTGAGTATGGATTTTGATGGGGCATTTGGCTCAGTTACGTCGATTAAAACTCCTAAGGCTTCAGATTTAATCGGAGAATTTAAATCAGGTAGTAATAAGTTGAAATTCTTCATTTCAAGCAAAAGTATCGTTGGGGTTCTAAACTGGAAGCCAAAGAAGCCAACGCCAGTATTAATACAGTATTCAAAGTACGGAACTGTTAAAGCGGCAAATTATTTTCAAGGCAGCCCAGTTTTTCTCCTATATCAAGCCAATTTAGGTGTGATTGTTGGTATCGAATCTGCAACTGGCTTTGGAATCAGTATTGTTAAGCCATTAATCTAGGAAGTGAATTGGGAAAGGGTGTGAGATGGGTTCAGTCGTTAAAAAGCGCCGTAAGCGTA